>CAYOEW010000019.1:0-14789 GCA_964403245.1 uncultured Lachnospiraceae bacterium | reverse complement strand
CTTTCTCTTTCAATGGCGTTGCTGTCCATAACTCTGTCTTCAACCACTTGATTATCTCTGAAAACGTTTCCTTGTTTGAGAAGTTCGTTCACGAGAGATGTTTTACCATGGTCAACGTGGGCAATGATTGCCACATTTCTGATGTTTTTGTTTTCCATTTTCTTATGTTTCCTTTTTTTAACCATACAAGTATAGCATTATTTTAAAGAAAACACAACAGGTGGAATGAAATTTTTTACACTTTTCCGCGTTTTTTGAGTGCAAAATACGAGATTGTCATACCAACAAAAACCACCAAGAGTGCAAAAAGATACCAAACGGGCTTGTTTATTGAAGAAAAATAAAAGGAAATTGAGCGATTTTCTTCAATTTCTTGAAAGGTTTTAACGAAGACATTATGATGAAATTTTCCATCAAAATACATTGTTTTTGATGTCAAAATGTTTTGAGTTGTTGCAAAATCATAAAGAAAGACTCCTTCGTCAAAGACTTGATTTGCAAGAGTTTGTTGAGTTTCAGAAAATTCAAAATTTTTACACCACGCTTCGACTGACAAAAGACATATTTTTTTGAAATTTTCAGCGGAGTTTTTGGAAAAAGCAAAAGTTGAGAGGATTTCAGTTTTTTTAACAAAAAATCCACTTGATTTTGTGTCCAAATTTTTGTTTGATGAGTTTTCTTGATCTGTTCCAAAAAATTCTTTTTGTGCGTTAATGTCATCAAAGGAAATTGTAAAACCTAATGCGTCAACATCTGTAAAATATGTCACTCCGCCCACAGAAGACCCCTGTTTTTCCTCATCCTTCAAAGACTTTGCAAGCGCGTTGACATATGTTGTCAAAAAGAATCTGAAAGTTTTGATTTCAGTTGGTGAAAATCCCAACTCTTCAAGTTTTTCGCTGTTCACTGGGAAAGAATATGTCAATTGAATTTTTCCGTCCGCGTCAGAGCAACGGATAATTCGATATGCATTTTTTTCGGTGTAATCAACATCTGTCACTGTTTGAGTTTTTGAATAATCCAAACTGTTCACATCGCATTGATTTTGGGTGTTTTCAAAAAGAGAAAGGTCTGTTTGACTTGTCGAATTTTGTGCAGACGAAATTGCACAAAACAGGTGAGAAATCAAGCAAGAAGAAATTGAAATGAGCGATATTAAAACAAAAAAGACTTTTTTCACATGATATTTATACTCATTTTAAAAAGCAGATATTCAAAGATGACTTTTTTTGATGTCATAAATTGACAAATTGTTGTTTTGTTGTTATACTTTATCTATTAAAAGGGGAAATCTTGAAAAATTCAGAAAAACAAGAACTCAAAAGGAAAATTTCAAGAATTGGGTTGTTCATGCTCATTGTTTTTTTGCCGATGGTTGTCGTTTGCGTTTTGTTGCAGGTGGCAGGTGTCAAAGAGCAGTGGATTGCAATTCTTGTGCTTGTGATTTTGATGTTTGTGCTTTTCATTCTCTATTCCTTCATCTGTTCCAAACTTGATGAAAGAAAAAAGGAAAGATTAAAGAAAAAGAAAGACCCTTTTTCGGATTAAGGAGAAAATATGGCTGACTACAAAATTTTACCAAACAGTCTTGAAGCAGAACAGGCAATTTTGGGTTGTGTGCTTTTGGATACTGATGCCCAAATGGACATCTTTGCAAAACTCAATCCAAATGATTTCTATTCAGAGTCGCATAAAAACATTTTTGACAGCATGCTCAAAATTTACGCAAAAAGCATACCTGTTGACTTTGTAACGCTCACAAACCAGTTGGAAGTTGAGAAAAAACTTGAAACAATTGGTGGGATTGACTATGTCACATATCTCACAAACGTTGTGCCGTCATCAGCCAATTTTGAACACTATCTCAACATTGTTAAAAACAATTCATTAAGACGCCATCTTGTTGCGAAATCGCAGGATATCATCAAAAATGCTTTTGACAACGAAGATGCAGAATCTGCCATGCAGTTTGCGGAGAAGGTGATTTTTGACCTTTCAGAGAAAGAAACATCGTCTGACCTTGAACTTGTTGGAAGACAAGGTGGAACGCTTACGAATGTTTTGAAACAGATTTCTGAACTTGCAGAAAACAAGGGGAAAATGCGTGGAATTCCGACTGGATATCATGAATTTGATGCAATCACAAACGGACTTCAAAAAAGCGATTTGATTTTGCTCGCCGCTCGTCCTGGTGTCGGAAAAACTTCTTTTGCAATGAACATTGCAGTGAATGCTGCAATCAACGAAAACAAAAAAGTTGCGATTTTCTCTTTGGAAATGTCGCGTGAACAACTTATGCAAAGAGCACTCTCATCACTTGCAAGAGTAAATCTTGGGCATGTGCTTCGCGGAAATATGGATTCTGAAGAATGGAAGAGAATTTGGACGGCGGAGAAAAAACTTGCTCAAAGTGCAATCTATGTCGATGACTCTTCACTTGTAACCCCATTTGACATCATTTCAAAATGCAGAAAACTTAAAATGACAGAAGGACTTGACCTTGTTGTGATTGACTATCTTCAACTTATGACAATGGGAAAAAGTTCAAGAGAATCAAGAACACAAGAAGTCAGTGACCTTACAAGAACGCTGAAAATTGCTGCAAAAGAATTGAATGTTCCAATCATTTTGCTTTCTCAACTTTCTCGTGCGGTTGAAACCCGTCAAGGTTTTGAAGGACACAAACCTGTGCTTTCAGACCTTCGTGAATCAGGGTCAATTGAACAAGATGCCGACATCGTGCTTTTCCTTTACAATCCTGAAAAATATAACGATGTCGTGACAGAAGACGAACCGGGAACAAACTATCTTCTCATTTCAAAACACAGAGCCGGAAGCACCGGTGAAGTCAAACTTCGCTGGGTTGGTGAATATACGACCTATCTCAACTATGACGAAAAAGTTCAAGTTGAGCAGACGGAATAAGGGGGATATATGAAGAAAAAGTGGTTTTGGATAATTGTTTTCTTGGCGGTTATCGCTGTGGTGTTGTCCATTGTGTTCATAAATCTTTTCAGAGATAAAGACACAAGGGATTTATCCGAAAAAGTCAACAGTGTTGTGACGACAGGATATCTTGCAGAAGACAGTGAAGAATATGAAATAATAAACGAATATTTTGATTTGATTTATGGAAAACTTGGCACTTCGGAAGAAAAATCAGAAGTGAAAAATTTTCAAAACACTTACAAAGCATACGTTGTTGCTGGGAAATTCTTTAATCGTGAAATGATTTTTGGCGAATTTACCGATGCCTACAAAAACAACAGAAAAAAAGTGGAAACAAAATTTGACAAAGCGCAATCTTCTGCGGAAAGTTTGAAGGGATATATCAACACAAACAAAACTCTTGTTTCTGGAAGTGCTTTTTGGGAAGCAAACACATGGTCAAGTTGCAAAGATTTGGCGAAAGAAATGTTTACGCAAACAATTGGTGCTTTTGACTTGTTGCAAGACATATATCAGTCATCAATAACATCAAAAATTGCCAGAAACGACCTTACTGAAATCATTTTCAAGCAGATGACGGCATATTCATCAAAAACAACAGAAAATTTAACAACTGACGAAACCTGTGGGGCAACGTTGTATTCTTTCGTGAATATGTATTTGTCAGAAAACGGCCGTCAACTTATCCTTAATTTCGAATTTAACACATATAACAACATTCAAGCGAAAGTTGCAGACATCAAAGAAAATGGCGAAAACAGCAGATATTATCAAGATTTTCTGAATGGGAATTTGTGATTTAAGGAGAGTATATGAAAAAGAAAAGTTTATTTTTAAGCATAGTTTTGGCGTTTGTTGGAATTTTTGCAACATTTGGACTTGCTGGATGCGGAGATGTCAGTTTGGGAACATTGCAAGAAAACTACAAAACTCTTCAGGCGACATATAAGCAATATTCAGATGTTTTCAAAACGGGTGTTTGTGAAAATATGTCAACGCCATATTATGTTGACTATGGCGAAATTGTGAATGGGTTTGTCAGTGAAAACAGAGATGAATATCGTGAACTTTTGAAAGTTTATAATATTACGCTTGCTCTTTCAAATGACTATGTTGACAATAATATCTCATACATTTTGAATTTTGATGAAAAAGAATTAAATTCAAAATCAAAAGAGTGTATCAACAAATTTAACTCAACTTTGGTCAATTACACATCAAGCATCAAAAAATTTGTCAACGCAAGAAATTCTCTTATAACTCATTTTGAAAATTTTGGTGGAGAACCTGACAGCACTGAAAATTTGGCATTTTTGAGAAAATTTAAAAAACAATATGGTGCACTTGTTGAGAAAAACATCAATTTGTCAATGGATTTGACAAATTGTATTGAAGCGACTGAATTGTTTGAAATTTTGCAAAAGGGTTCGCCAACAACAAATGACACAAAAATCATCAAAGAATATATCAGAGCAAAATTGCTTCCAATTTTCAGTAAATTCAAAATTTCCAATCTTGAAAACAATTTGTATTGGGGTGCATATTCAAGCATTGACACTCCTGCAAAGGAAAGAATTGATGATTTGATTGATGAACTTTCTTCAAAATTTGAAACATACAAATCAAACTTTATTGGAGATATAAACAATTTCAAAGAATTGACAAAAAGTGAAATGAAAAGACTTATTGAAATCATTAACGACTTTTTGGTTGAGATTGATGATTATTATCAAGCATTAAACGATTTCAAATTGGAAAGATTTGTTGAAAAATATGACATCGACCTTACAGAATACAAAAAAGAAAACGAATTGGCAGAAATTTATTTGCAAAAAATGGAAGAATTTATTGGGATTTCGTTTGGAAATTTCGTAAATTGTGTAATAGATTATATCTATTAAAAAACAGGAGATAAAAAATGGATAATCAAAAACTTGCGGATTTGTTGTTTGCGGACAACAAACTTACTGTTGAGGAAATCGAGAAAAAATACCCAAAAAGAGTTTTGCCGGAAGGGGCACATGTGACTCGTTTTGCACCAAGTCCAACGGGATATATGCATTTGGGCGGATTTTTTCAGTCACTCATAAACTATAATCTTGCAAAAAGAAGTGGTGGTGTCTTTTATTTGAGAATTGAAGACACTGACCAAAAAAGAGAAATCAGTGGTGCGAGCGCAATCATCATGGGGATTTTGACGGAATACGGACTTTTGCCTGATGAATATGAACTCAAAGGTGGGGTGACTGTTGGAAATTATGGTCCATACTATCAAAGCGAGCGTAAAGAAATTTACAAAGCATATGCAAAGAAACTTGTGAGCGAAGGAAAGGCTTTTCCTTGTTTTTGCAAAAAAACAGAAGGACTTTCTGATGTTAAGGAAAAGCGTGAAAAGAAGTTTGCAGTTGGAATCAATGAAGACAAAGACCCTTGCAGAAATTTGACATACGAACAAATTGAAGAAAACATCAAAAATGGCAAAAAATTTGCAATAAGACTCAAATCTCATGGAAATGGAACGAAAAAAATCAAATTTGTTGATGGAGCAAAGGGTGAAATTGAAATTTTGGAAAACAGTCTTGATGCAATTTTGTTGAAAGATGACATGATGCCAACATACAATTTTGCGCATGCTGTTGATGACACTCTCATGGGGACAACTGTGGTTGTGCGCGGGGAAGAGTGGTTGCCGTCATATCCATTGCATGCGGAAATTTTTGAAGCGCTTGGATTTAAACAACCGAAATACATCCACTCACCACTCATTTACAAACTTAATGAAAAAGGAAACAAAAACAAAATTTCAAAGCGTAAACATCCTGAAGCGGACATGAGATATTTTGACCGAGAAGGATATGACAAAAATGCAGTGATTGAATATTTGATGAACCTTATCAACTCAAATTTTGAAATTTGGAGAAAGAATAATCCGACTGCTGACATCAACGAATTTCCGTTTAATGCTTTCAAAATCACGGCAAACACACCAATTTTTGATTTTGTAAAACTTAACGATGTTTCAAAAGAAAGAATTTCAAGATATACCGCAGAGCAGTGTTATGCTGAACTTCTTGCTTGGGCAAGAGAATTTTCTCCTGAAAATGTTGAATATTTGGTTCGCGACAGAGAATATGTGACAAAGATTTTGAATATTGACCGCGAAAAACCAAAGCCAAGAAAAGACATCTATAAGTGGAGTATGTTTTTTGAATTGTTTGATTATATGTTTGGCGCACCATCAAGTTTTGAAATTGATGAAGAAAACAAAAAAGATTTTGAAAGTGTGCTTCGAACATATCGAAAATATATCAATCTTTCTTCAAAAGAAGTTTGGTTTGAAAACATTAAAAAAATGGCAGATGAACTTGGATTTGCAACAGACAACAAACTTTACAAAGCAAATCCAGAGAAATTCAAAGGGAATGTTGCCACAGTTTGTGAATATCTTCGTGTTGCAACAACGGGGCATAAAAACTCTCCAGACTTGTTTGAAATTATGACTCTTTTGGGAGAGAAAGAAGTTTTGGAAAGACTTGCTCAATTTGCATCATAAAAAATAAAATAATTAAAATAAATAAAAAATAGTCAAAAATACCGATTTTTTGGCTATTTTTTTAAAATAATTATTTATAATTTAATTATTTTTATTTTATTTTTTGTTTTTTTATTAAAAATCCTTTTAAATTTGACTATTTTTTATTAAAAATGCTCTTTCGCCCTAAAAATCGGCAGTTTATGGCGTTTAAAAATTAAAAAATATTAAAAAATAAAATAAAAATATTTAAAAAAATGCAAAAAATACCGATTTTTTATTATTTTTTTAAAAAATATTATTTAAAATTAAAAAATAATTTTTTATTGGTATTTTTTTGCTGATAAAAAACTATTTTTTATATATATTAAAATATATATAATATTTTTTTAATTCGTTTGCAGTGAGAAGGCAAATTGGTGTAAAATAAATGTATAAAACAAAAGTTGTTTCCAAGGAGAATTGAATGAAAAAGAAATCGATATTTTTCACCTTGTTAATATGCCTGTGCAGTATCTTTTCGACCTGCGGTTTTTTTGGTTTGAATTATACATCGGCGACAAGCACTTCGGCAAGTGTCTGGGACGGAAATGAAGTGACAAGCGAACCTTCAAGTTTGGATTTTTATGAAGAGAACAATACATATTACATCCGAAGTGCAACTGGACTTGCATATTTTGCTCACACAGTAAATTTGACATCAGGATATATGTCCTATTCGGGCAAGACCATCTGTTTGGAAACTGACATTGATTTGAATTCGCAAGAGTGGACAAGTGTTGGGACAGTGAAGAACAAATTTGAAGGAACATTTGATGGACAAAATCACACAATTTACAATATGAAAATTTCATCAGAAAACAAAAACACTTATTTGGGCTTTTTTGGAAGAACAGAGAGTGCGACAATCAAAAATTTAAAATTTCAAAATGTTAACATGAATATTGGAAGCAACGCTTCGGGTTCAGGCGTTGTTGCTGGGTTGATTGATTCCACAAACATCACAAACTGTTTTGCAAGTGGAAACATCACAGTGACTGACACGAGCAGAGTTGGTGGAATTGTTGGAATAGTTGATGAACTTGGTTCGTCTTCCGTAATCACTCGTTGTGGGAGTGAAGTGAACATCACTTGCAACAATGCAGATATGTGTGGTGGAATTGCTGGAAGTGTTTCGGGAAACAATGTGGAAATCTCCCGTTGTTACAATGAAGGAACAATAAGTGGTTCAAATGATTGCTATGGTGGAATTGTTGGATGTTCAGGGGGAGAAGCCCTTAAAATCACAGATTCATATAACGTTGGTGCTATAACAGGAAAAGAAAAAATTGGTGGAATTTTGGGATATTCATCAAATTCATGCACAATTCAAAAAGTATACAACAATGGCGAAATCAGTGGGGATTATGCTGGTGCAATTGTTGGATATGGATATGGAACTTTGAACACGGTCAATATCAAAGATTCTGCCAACTTTAATAGTGAAATTTGTTTTGCAGGTTGGTATGTGAACGAAACTTCAAGTGTTACGTCTGATGCCAAATTGTCATACAAAAATGTTTATTGTGCAAAGGATGTTGCTGGAAAAACCAACAGGGGAAACAACTTTTTCTTTCAGGATGTTACTCATTTTCTTAATGTTGCAAAAACTGAAGGGTTTTATTCCCAAAAATATTTTTCTTCAGATTGGAGTTTTTCTTCATACTGGTGCATTTCGCCAAGTGTGAATGGTGGATATCCATATCTGAAAAATGTCAATGTTGGCGGGGATAACGACACAAATTATTCATACTCCGGTAAAATCAAATTGGAAGGGAGTGGAACGGCGACTGACCCATTCAAAATCAGAACTGCTGGTGATTTGGGTTGGATGTCGATGAATTATTCAAAATACTTCTCCACAAAATATTTTGCGCTTCAAAACGACATTGATCTTTCAGGGAGAACCTTTCAACCTATTGGCAATGCTTCAATACCATTTACTGGTGTGTTTGACGGGAACAATTACACAATTTCCGGGCTTACTTGTTCGCTTCAAGAAAAATATTCTTATTATGGACTTTTTGGGGTGACAACAAATGCTGTTATCAAAAATTTGATTGTTTCAGATGCGAAATTTGTATATATTGAAAATTCAAATGAGAATTTTTCCGGCTCATTTATTGGTGAAGCAAAAGAAGGAACATATCTTGTCAACTGCGTTGATTCAAGTGGTGTTTCCGACCTTTACACAGTCGGAAAGGCTGAAAAAGATTGTTTGACAGTTGCGTATGGATTTAACAGCGCAAACATTGTCGGAGCAATTGTTGAGTCAACAATCAATCTTAATTGCACTTACACAAAAGGTTATGATGTCAAAATTTCAAGTGACGGCGGACAACTTTACAACAAAGCCAAAGTGATGTATCAAGGCGATTATCACATCATTCTTTCTGAGGACAGAACCAAGGTGATTGACGTAAGCAATATTGACACAACATATGGTGTTGGTGTGAGCGGAAGCAACTTTGGAAAAGTTCTTCCAACAACATCGGATAAATATGGAATAAGTGACGTGCTTGTGAAACCGGGTTACAAGTTGTCTGGATATGTGACAAGCGGAAATGTGAGTGTTAAGGATAATGCAGTTCCTGTCACAAACATTGGCTTCGGATTGACAGCAAAATGGACAAAAGTGAGCGATGTCACAATCACAGTAAATTACAACGCATATGAAAAACAATATTTTGATGCAACAGAAGATGTGACAAGAACATTTGAAGTTGAATATGATTCGTTTTTGAAATCTGACCACCCTGAAATTATTGACCCGTCAAATTGTCCAGTAGAAAGAAAAAATTTTATGATTTATGGGTTTTACACATGTTATAAAGATGGCACATTTTCCGATGAGGCAAAGAACAGCATTTTGAATGGCACAACCGTTTCGACCATCTATGCAAAATGGGAAGGAACGACAACAACCGATGGAAACAACATCACTGTTAAATTTGAAAAAACAGACGAAGATTTTGAGAAGAACTTTGAAATTTATAATGTGGTGGAAAGTTTGACTTTAACTGACACAAATGGGACTGAAAAATGTATTTCCAAAGTTACGAGCAACGATTCAATTTCATTTGACTTCAACACTTCTTATATTTATCAAAATTTTTCCGGTGAAAAAGCTTCCGATGATGAAATTTATGACCCAATTTGCACAAGTTATCAATCAAACTACATAAATCTTTCTCTTAAATTAAAAGAAGGTTATGTGATTTCAGGAAGCGTGGTTTACAACGAATTTTCTGCTGACTCATGTTATGGCAAATTGACAACAAGCAAAGGGAGAGAAGAAAACTCGGGAGTTCTTAACTCAGTAAGCGAATTGGATAACTTTAATGGTCAAAAATTTTACAATCTCTCTGGGGAATACACAATCACTGTGACTTTGAAAAGGGCCACAAACACAAACGAAGTTTCTGTGTCAAGTGGGAATAATGAAATTTTTGCAGTTGCTCCAAATGTGGAAGTGATTGACTTTTCAAAAAGTAGTATAAATGGAACATTATTAAATTCCTTTGGAATTGGAAAAAATGACGTTAAATTTGGTTATGACTTTGTGAACAACAAAATACTCACATCTGCTGATTCACATAATGGAATTTCACTTGATGAAAAATATGACATTACGAAAAAAGATAACCAAAACACTTATCTCGAAGTTAAACTTGCAACTGACAAAAAAGGAGATGAAATAACTTATAATTATTATATTTACGAGATGAGTAAAGAATCTGTTGAAGGAAAGACAGTATATTGCATGACGTTGTATGAAACAGACAAAGATTGGGAAAAAACTGACAAATTGGTGACATTAAAGACAAGTGATAAAGAAACATACACGGCGTCGTGGCTGACAGGGTCGAAGTTTACATACATCTTCTCTACGGAAAACGATAACTTGACTTTCCAAAATATATCATATGATGATGTTACAGATGAACAAAAAAAATCATATCTTACATACAAACAGATTTTGCCAAAAGATGAATCTGCTGCTGGAGAAGAAACAAAAGTTTCAATGACTTTTTCAGATTTGGTTGGATTTGGAACAAAAATATCAGTCAAAACATCTTACACAAAGGCAGAGTTTGCATACAAATTTGTTGACGAAAATGAAAAAGAAATTGATCTTTCAGAAGCGCCAACAATTGACAAAAACACAACCAATTATGCTTTGGATGTTGGCAGTGATGGAACATTGAATATTAAATTCTCTGCTTCAAGATATTATACATTTGATCCAACATACAGCAGTTTTAAAAAAGATGACAACGGAAAATACATGTTAAATGACAAATCGTTTGATAAGCTGAAATTTAATGTAAGTTCTGTTCCAGATGATAAGAATAATACTTGGACTAAAGATGATTTTAATAATTCAAACAGCACTTATCTGGCATACAATAGTTGTGAATTGGTTTATGGGACATGGGACAACAATAAGTTCTCAAATGACACATTTGCTTTTGAGATATCATTCTATAATAGCGATAAAAATATAAACTATCTTCAAGCGGGGCATTATGTTGTCACAATTGTTTGCAGACGGGTTGAATATACACTTGAAACTTCGACAAAGTTTGTAGATAAATTAACAGACTCCCCTAGTGGCGAAAAACAGGAAGGAAACGGCATTACAACAACAGAAACTAAAGACGGTGTTTTGTATGATGAATCCGTCACCCTTGAAACATCTTTGGGGGACAATTTGGCATATGAGTTTGTTGGCTGGTATTTCAGTGGACAAAATAACGAATATGTTAAAACAGTTAAAGATAATGGGTTGTCAAAGAATGGAGACTCTATGAGTTTCTCGTTTGCTGAAGCTGAATATGAAAAGTATTTCTCATCAATTCAACCTTCAACTGAATCAAATGACACTTCAACAAAAATTGATCCAAGATATAAAATCACTGCCACAGCGGTCTATTTGAAAAAGACGGCAACTGTTTCAATTGATTCAGATGTTGTTTTGATTGACAAAAACGACTCAAATCAAGAGATAGTGGAAAAAGCCAACTTGCTTTCGCTTAAATTTGGAATAAATGACATTTCAAACAAATCTGTGACCTATCAATATGAAATCACAGAACAGACAAAAACAGCTCTTCATGGGCTTTCGTTGAAAAAGAGCAGTCCTGATAATACATATCTTTTTAATGCATATTATATCTGCGGATATCAAATTCTTGACAATGGCAATAATATTATTGAAATAAACCTTGCGGACGAAATCGAATATAACGATAATGGAGTTTTGACCAAATTTGACATATACAACACAATCAAAGAACAAATGGAAAAAGGATTGACTGAATTTTCCATTCGTCCAATCATAACTCAAAAAACCGTGAATTTTTCCTTCCATTCCGGAGCAAGTAAAGACTATAACGGTGGGGTTGAAGGGAAAGTTTACAACACTAGTGGAACAGAAACCACATCAGATGTTTTTAAGTATGAAACGTATTATAATTTCAACAATGTTTGGATTTTGTTGGATGACTATTTGAACGGAACTTTGAATGATAATGTGGAAAAAGAAAATATCGTTATTGATGATTGGTTTAATACGAGAACAGGATATAATCGTCAAGACAATGAGTTCTGGAAATGGACGGACGGAACAAAAACAGTTGGGGTAAATGGATATAGCTTCGTGTTCAACCAAGATTTCTTTGGAAATGCAACAGATGACACAAGCGTAGACATTCATTTGTATCTCGTTTGGAAGGCAAACGAGTATACGGTTGCGTATTATAATAATGGCGGAACTGGAACAATGGAATCGTCAACTCACACATATGATGTTGCAAAGAATCTTACAAAAAACATTTTTGAAAAGACAGGTTATACTTTCTCTGGCTGGGCAACAAGTTCAACTGGCGCAAAAGTATACGACGACGAAGAGAGTGTGATAAACTTGACTGATGGAAACGGTTCAGAATTTCCTCTTTATGCTGTTTGGACCGCAAATCCATACACAATCACACTTGATAAAAATGACGGAAGTAAAGAAACAAGCACAATTTGGTTGAAATACAACACAGGGTTCTATGTTGACAGCAATGGAGCAATTTCAACGACAGAAATCACAAATGTGACAGCCCCAACAAGAGAGGGATATACATTTGGCGGATATTACACGAGCACAAACGAAGGCAAAACTCCTGAAACTCAAATTATTGATGAGAATGGAGCAATCATCGGAAGCACCGCATTCACAACAAGTGAAATAACTCTTTATGCTTATTGGGTGCTTGATGCTGAAAAAATTGGCATTAGTGGATTAAATTCGAATTTGGGAGAATTTAAGTATTCTGGAAGTAATCAAACTGTAAATCTTGCAGACGCGTTTGTTGCTGACGGAGTTACATTAACAGGATATATTATTTCAAAGGATGATGACAATCTTTCAATTTCTTTGCCTGACGAATGGAATTCAGAAGTTTCTTATACGATTTCTGGTGAAAAGGTGACAATTGAGAATAAAACACAATCAAAATTCAGCATAAAAAATGTGGAAACATATAATGTTAAGTTGGAAATTTCAATTACAGATTCGGCAACTGGAAATGTTGTTTACAATGAAACCTTGAATTTTTATGTCACAATAGACAAAGCGACCATCACAGCGAAGCGCGGGGTGGATTCATATCTTGAAAGTGCCAAAAAGATGATTGGATTTTTTGTAACGACGAAAGAAAAAAATAATATTCCTTCTTGCACCACATTCACATCTTTGGCGAACACTTTGGGATTGTTGACTGAAGAAGAAAAAACATCTTTGACCGAAGAAGAAATCAAGGCGTTTGTTTTGGTGAAATATTACAAAATGCTCACAACCAATGGAGGTGACTTTTTTACATACAAAAATTGGACGTATGGTGATTTTTCAGAATTTAAAGGTGAAAACGAAAGTTATGTGATTCAGTTGGTTGAAAGTTTGGAGTTTGTTGAATTTTATGAATATGGCAAAGATTCATACACAACGGATTACACAGTTGCTTTGTATAACGAAGCGAGTCCAATTGGTGAATTGACAATCAAAGAAAAAAGTTTGGAGGCATATTCATCTTCTTTCCAAGCAAACACATCCTATGATCTTTTGATTTATGTTGAAGGAAATGATGAAACTTACGGGAACTATGATCTTAATTCATATGAAGTATCCGAAGGTGTCACAAGATATTACATCGTCGCCGGACAAGTTTTCATGTTGCCACAAGTCATCACTCTTGAAAACACAGAAAGTGTAAAATATTCATATTACGCCGGAAATGAAAATGCAAAAATTGACGTGAAATGGCAGGGAGAAAGAGATTCAATTGAATACAATGACGAAACCTACTATTTTGTGGCAAACAACATTTATGCGGATGTGAATGTTTACACATCCAATGGCGGAAATGCTGCCAAAAACACAGAGTTTGATTTCACAAACAAGGAAAACTTCCTTTATTTTGATGTAAATTCAATTGTTGGAACTGACGGTGAAGAATATGTCAATCTTTCGGGTCAATTTGCTTTTGTTTTGACTCAGGGTGATACATATGAAATTCGTGGAACAAACGGATTGGCACAAGTCACAATTTCGGCGAGATATTTGACACGCGAAAATTGGATTTCATCTTTTGAAGAGTTTTCAGAAAAAGATTATGCAGAGATTTTGAAAATCAATTCTGTCACATATGACGACAATGGCACAGAAGTGACAATTGATGTTGAAAATGACACAAACACAAGAGAAATATTCATTTACAGCATCATTTCAAACAACGCCAACACTGTTTCAATTTTGATTAACAACACAGTGAAATCAATCGGTGTCAGTGTGAGAGATAAATACCTTGATGCTCCAAATTATATCGGATTTTACAAATGGACTGACACATATATTGGAACTGTTAACGGTGACGCGCCAGATGACACAACATATGAAATTGATGTTGATTCGTTTGAATTTGATGATAATGGATTGCTCAAGAAAACATATTTTGCTGTCTATACTGATTTGGTGTATGTGGGATATAACCTTAATGTCAGAGAAGGTTTCACAACACAGTCCACAGAATCGGTTTTGAAATTGGGAGAATCGACATTTGACGACCTTCGTCAACCAGCCATTGATGGACTTGCGTTGACAGGACTGACACTTGACGGGGTTGATATCTTGACAAACCAATCAAAACTTTTTGCAGGTGTAAACGGAGAATTTGTTGGAATTTCTGGAAAAACAAGCAAACACGAAAATGTTGTGCTTGAC
>CAYOEW010000018.1:0-15989 GCA_964403245.1 uncultured Lachnospiraceae bacterium | reverse complement strand
ATGATTATAATTCAAATAATGATGAGTATATATATCATATTTCTGATAATTACCAAATTTCAAAAGGAAAAAATGATTATTCAAATATGATTAATAATAGTAGTTATAAACAAATAACAAAAAATATATATGAATTGATGAATGGTAATTATATTTCAACAATATATCAGGAATTTAGAAGTTCACCTGCAACTAGTGGAAGAGAATATTTGTTCAAAGTATATGAAAATGGAAATATGTCGGTGGAATATATGGTTAACAGCGTTGGACTCTCGGAAGTTGATCATAAATATATTAAAGAAAGTGAAGATTTGTTCCTTTTAACTGAACTTTACGAACTTGATAAGAATAACATGTATACAAAGACAAATGATACAAAAATAGATAAAAATAAGGAATATTATTATCAAAAGAAAAATGGAGAATATCTAAAAGTTAATACGGGAAATATAATAGAGGATAACAATAATGAATATTATTATATAGGTGATCTTTATGAACAAGTATTAAGTGCAAATGGAAGTTATTTCAAAAAAACTGAAGATAAACAAGTTGATAATAATAAAACATATTATACTTTAGGGCAAGAAATTGATAAAAATAATTCCAAAATGTTTGTTCATGATGCAAAAGAAAACATTGTCTATGAAATAAGTTTAAATGATAAATCTGAATGGGATTATAGTAATGGAAAAATATATGAAGGAGATATGAGTATTTTTAATAAGTACACATATTCTGTTACTACTAATATTTCTAACGGTGTAGAAACTAAAGAAGAAAGTATTTCTGTTGATGTAATTGCCCTAGATTTGTCAACGAATGGCCCAACATTTGCAAAAAATAAACGAAAAACGAAGTATAATGATAACGAAATAGCAGGGGCTTATGTAACAAGTCAAACTTATTCAAGTGAATTTTTAGATGCATCTTCATATACAAGTTCAGTTAATCTATATTCAGGACTTACAGTTTCTTATGAAGAAGATGACGAAAACATGGTTGAAGAAACTTTTGAATATAAGAAAAATTATGATGATTATTTTGAATCATCGACCGATGCGACAATCAATGCAACTGATTTTGGTGTGACAACATATGAATATCGATATAAGAAAAATGTCAAGACAACGATTGAAGGAATTTCTGCAGGGGCGGAAGGAACTGTACTTAATTGTGACTATGTTTTGATTAACGATGACATCTGTCTCAAGTTTGAAGGAAACGGCTTTAACAACGACAAGAGAATTGTTGGGAATGGATATATCTTGAAATATATCAAAGAAGGAAATCCTGCGTTGTTTGCAACAAATAAAACAAATACAACGAAAACTGTTGATGCAAAAATCCGAGATTGGAATATTGTCTCAATTTCTTCAATGAGAATAAAGACCGATGCAACATATTCGATTTTTGGTGAAAATTCCGCAAGCATTCAATATGTTAATATATATGGAAACATAAGAAACATCTCTGCAGGTAAGAAAACTGTTAATACATTTACCACATTTAATTCAGGGACAATTAAATATGTGGAATCCTATATTTCTGTCAATGGGCTTGATGCAGATGAGAACGAAAGTGTAAATGCAAATATTCAAATGAATCTTGTCTCAGTAAAAGATGATAAAAGATGTGAAACGAATAGCAGTAAAGACATTATCGTCGCTGGCGACGGCGGAAATGGAACAAATGGAAGAGATGGAAGTGTTGATTCTGTTAATAGCGTTGACGGAAAAAATGGCGGGAATGGTGGAACCGGTGGAAGCGTAAGCATCAGCACAACATCAATCTTTGAGGGCTATCTGAAAGCTGGAATTGCCGGAATTGGTGGCTATGGCGGAAATGGAGCGAACGGCAAATATATGTCAAATTTGGGATATGTCGTTCGCGGTGGAAACGGCGGAACTGCTGGAATACTTGGAGGTGCTGGAACAAGTACAACGCTTGAGGAAGATAAGGGTACCAAAATAAGTTCCCGTTCTGTTGCTTCTAAGACAGGACGTGGCGGCAACGGCGGTGCCGGTGGTGTTGGAAGAGTTTATGAAGGTAAGGGAAAGAATTATTATTATACCGCATCAAAACCGGGATATCGCGGTGGATATTCAACGATTTCTGTTTCTAGTCAAAAGAAAACTGGAAATGGAAAAGGAATGCAAACATGGAAATCTGGAACAGATGAAATTTGTTATTTTGGCCCAGCAAGTTCTAATGGATTTGCAAATCAAATTGTCAATTTAGGACCAAAAGTTTTATTTGTGGCTTTTTATAATTATAAAGAATCATTATCGAGTCAATGGTATGATAATTTAAAAGACCACATCAATAATAATAAAGAAGAGATAAAAGACTTTAAATCAAAAGATGACTTAAGAATTTATGTACATGCGGAACTATTCGCAACCCTCTTTCCAGTTGGTGCGTCATATGGTGCATTACTTGGCGCGCCAACGCTGGGTGCTATGGGTTGGACTTGGATTTTACACAAAGAGTCAGTAAATGTCACATGGGCGAATGGTGGATACATGAACGGCTATGATGGAAGTGCCACGATGTTCTCCGGCACTGGAGCTGTTTAATCAGGTTCATAGAAATAATTTTCGTTGGCAAAGAATGAAACATCACAAGATAAAATTCTGTCAGGAAGTGGCGGAAGTTTAGCTGGTGGCGGAGGGAGTCATTCCACATTCAGTTAATCACAAAAATTGTCACAAACGCTGCGTGAAATGGTTGAGTTTGTGACCTGAAAATGATGTTTAAGAGAAGGCCTGGCTTGGGGTGAGCGGATTTGGACTTGCTCCAAGTGGCAGGCTGGATTGTTATGAAAACAAAAGAAAAATGTGCGAGAAAGGAGCAGAAAAAATGAGCGAATTCGAAAATAATGAATTTTTGAATGACAAAAGCGTGAAAAAGAAAAGAACGGCTGCAAATGGGGATGAAAATTCTCAATTGGGTGAAGTTCTTGACGGAAAAAAGAGCAAAAATGCGAATGGAAGCAAAGAAAAAAGTGTGAGCGCGAAAAAGAAGAACATCCACGAGGGACACAGGAAGAGATTGGTTGAACTGGCGTATCGTGTTGGGCTTGAAAACCTTTCGCCTGTCCAACAAATTGAACTCTTTTTGTGCTACATTCTTCCCCGTGGCGATGTCAATCCGCTGGCACACGAGTTGATTGACGAATTTGATTGCCTAAATCATGTTGTTGATGCTGACTTGCTAGATATTTGCAGAATTAAAGGTATCAACGAACTCTCCGCAATGAAAATTTCTCTTTTCAAAGAATTCTTTTTCCTTTATGTCACATCGCGCATGAAAAAGAAGGAAGTCATCACTTGTCGCGGTGACATCATCGACGTTGTGGAAGACTACCTTCGCTTCCGAAACACCGAACATTTGGTGCTTATCGCTTTGAGTCACGCAAACATCATCACTCACGTCAAACTTATCGCATCAAAACATACAAATCAGGTTGAACTTTCTCCGCTCGAACTTACTGGTTTCCTTTCATCATCAAAACCCGCTGCTCTCGTGGTGGCACATTGTCATCCATATGGCAGAGCGACACCTTCCGAAAGTGACGAAAGTGGGTTTGAAATGATCAAAAACATCTGCTTTAACTGTGGGGTTCGAGTGATTGATTCCTACATTGTGGGCGAAGATGGGGTGTTTGGACAATTTGAAAATAAACTTGTCAGAACCTATCATGACATCGACCAACTCAAAGAGTTGTTGACAAATTTTTAATCAAAAGAAGACCTAAATTGGTCTTTTTTTTGTTCAATTTGGTGTAAAAAAATCATTTTAAAAGAGTTTTTGAAGAAGAAATAATATCAAAATGCCGAGAGTTGTTCCGACGAATGATGAGATGAAACAAAGAAAAATCATCAACCAATTTATCTTTCTTTTTATGTCAGATTTTATAAGGTGTGGTTTCTCACTTTCCAAAATTTCGTAGCCATATGGCAACACTGCCAAACAATAAATGCCATCATCGTCATATTTGATTGAGATGGCGTCAGTATGTTCCAAATGCAACAAAATACGCTTGACAGCATCACTGTCCATCCGAAAATGTCGGGGCAGTTGCATGATTATGTCGCAAATTTCAACAATTTTATAATTCCCGTTCTTGCATTCTTTGGCGAGAATGGATAAAACCAATTTTGATTTTGTGTCCAACATACATCAATTTTTTACAAAATCTCAAAAATCTATACTTACGCCTATTCGCATAATAAATCGTGATTTTGCAAAAAATATATTGAAAATGACGAAAAAAGAGAAAATGGTGATGACATATTTGTGTGGAAGGTGTCAAAAAAGCAAGACATATCTTGTTTCACCGCAAGAAATCACGCAGGCGCTTTCAAAAAAATATGTTCTTTCAGTGGAAGAGATTGATGAAATCATGGTCGCACTCTCAAACGAAAATCTCATTGATTTTGTTGTATCGGACAGCAAAAATGGATATTTTTATTGTGTAAATCTTAAAAAAAGTGGGCAAACATATCTTTTGGATGTCAAAAAAGGACGCAAAACATTTGGACTTTTGGTGCTTCGCAGTATGTTTTTGGCGACTGTGAGTTTTGTTTTTGGTGTGATATTGCGTGCTATTTTCAAAAGTTAACGCAAATATTCAAAATTGAGTGAAAAACACACTGTTTTGTGTAGATTTTTTGAAAAAATATGTTAAAATAAACCTATGGAAGAAAAATTTGAACTGAAATCAAAATATCAGCCGGCAGGCGACCAGCCTGAAGCGATTGACAAACTTGTTGAAGGAATTGAAGAAGGATTGAAGGATCAAGTGCTTCTGGGGGTTACTGGTTCTGGCAAGACTTTCACAATGGCAAACATCATCCAAAAGGTTCAAAAACCGACGCTTGTGATTGCTCATAACAAAACGCTTGCTGCTCAATTATGCAATGAATTTCGCGAGTTTTTCCCAAACAATCGCGTGGAATATTTTGTTTCATATTATGATTATTATCAACCGGAAGCCTACATGGTTTCGACTGACACATACATTGAAAAAGACATGAGTGTGAATGATGACATTGACAAACTTCGCTCTTCTGCGACAAATTCTTTGTTGCAAAGAAAGGACACAATTGTTGTTGCTTCTGTTTCATGCATATATGGTCTGGGAAGTCCGGAAGAATATCAAAATTTGCACATCGCACTTCGCGTTGGAGAGATTTATGACCGCGATGATTTGATCAATAACTTAATTTCCATTCAATACACTCGCAATGACATTGATTTCAAAAGAACGACATTCAGAGTTAAAGGTGAAATTGTTGATATTTTTCCTGCCAATCAGTCGGAGTTGGCACTTCGAATTCAATTTTTTGGCGATGAAATTGAGAAAATTTATGAATTTGACCCTGTAAGCGGAAATTTGTTGAATGAACTCTCGTTTGTGGCAGTTTATCCCGCAACGCACTACGCTGTGAGCGGTGACACATTAAAAAATGCACTTGATGAGATTGAAGAAGACAGACTTCTTGCAATAAACAAATTTGAAAATGAGCACAAACCGATTGAAGCGGAAAGAATTGGTCAGCGTGTGGCATATGATCTTGAAATGATGAAAGAAGTGGGATATTGCAGTGGGATTGAAAACTATTCACGTTATTTTGACGGGAGAAAACCCGGTGAACCGCCATACACATTGATTGACTATTTTCCAAGTGATTTTTTGACAATCATTGATGAAAGTCACATGACAATCCCTCAAATTCGGGCGATGTATAATGGTGACCGAGCAAGAAAAAATTCGCTGATTGAATATGGATTCCGACTTGAAGCATCACGCGACAACAGACCGCTGAAATTTGAAGAGTTTGAGAAAAAATTGAAACAGACAATTTATGTCTCCGCAACCCCTTCGCAATATGAACTTTCTCGTGCGGGACAAGTGGTTGAGCAAGTAATTCGACCAACTGGACTTCTTGACCCCAAAATTGAAATTCGACCAATCAAAAATCAAGTTGAAGAACTTATGCAGGAATGCAAAAAAGTCATTGAAAGAAATGCTCGTGTGCTTGTGACAACTCTCACAAAGAAGATGGCGGAAAGTTTGACGACATATCTTGCTGACAGGGAGTTTAAGGTCAAATATCTTCACTCTGAAATCGACACAATGGAAAGGGTCGAAATCATAAACGGACTTCGACAAGGTGACTTTGACATCTTGGTGGGAATCAACTTGTTACGTGAAGGTTTGGATATGCCAGAAGTTGAACTTGTGTGCATTTTGGATGCAGACAAAGAAGGATTTTTGAGAAGCGAAGGTGCTTTGGTGCAAACAATTGGGCGTGCTGCAAGAAATTCAAATGGCAGAGTGATTATGTTTGCAGACACAGTTACGAAATCAATGAAAAATGCCATTGATGAAACTGAACGAAGACGTGCAATTCAAGAAAAATTCAATCAAGAACATGGAATTGTTCCAAAAACGATTATCAAAGAAATCAAAAACACACTTGACATCAGCAAAAAAGTGTCTGACAATTCAATTGCAAGAAAAGACATTCCAAAAGAGATTGACCGCTTGACATCAATGATGAAAATTGCGTCATCTCAACTTGACTTTGAGCGTGCGATTGAACTTCGTAACAAAATTAACACTTTGAAGAAAAGACTTAACAAAAAAGACAAAATTGAATAAAATTGAATTTTGGCAAAATCAAAGGTGAACAATAGTTCATCTTTTTTGTTGATTTTTTTGTGTAACAAAAGAATTTTGTGATATAATCAAAAGTGAATGGAGAAAAATTTGTGAAAAATCAAATCATAATCAAAGGGGCAAAGGAAAATAATCTGAAAAACGTCAGTTTGACTTTGCCGAGAGATAAATTTATTGTATTTACAGGTGTGAGTGGCTCTGGAAAGAGTTCGCTTGCTTTTGGAACGATTTTTGCAGAAGGACAAAGACGTTATATTGAAAGTTTGTCATCATATGCAAGACAATTTTTGGGTTCAGCACAAAAACCGGATGTTGAAGTGATTGAAGGGCTCTCGCCTGCAATTTCAATTGACCAAAAAACCACAAATCGCAATCCACGTTCAACTGTGGGGACAGTCACGGAGATTTATGACTATCTTCGTTTACTTTTTGCGCGTGTTGGTGTGCCATATTGTCCGCATTGCAACCGCGAAGTGAAACAGCAGACAATTGACCAGATTGTTGACAACATCAAACTCTTGGGAGATGGGACAAAGGTGACAATTCTTTCTCCTGTGGTTCGCGGGCAGAAAGGACGACACGAAAAACTTTTGGAAAGTTTGAAAAGAAGTGGATATGTTCGCGTGGAAGTTGACGGGAACACATTCACGCTTGATGAAACGATTGTTTTGGACAAGAATCTCAAACATGACATCAATGTTGTGATTGACAGAATTGTGTTAAAGGAAGGCAAAGACACTCGTCTTTCGGGAAGTTTGGAAACTGCACTCAAACTTGGTGACGGGCTTGTGCTTATTTCGACAGAAGAAAAAAGAGAACTTTTTTCCACAAACTATGCATGCCCGGAATGTGGTTGGACTTTGGAAGAAATCAGTCCAAGACTTTTTTCGTTTAACGCACCATATGGAGCGTGTCCGCATTGCACTGGTCTGGGCTATACGATGGATATTGATGAAGGTCTTGTGCTCAAAAACAGCCACTTATCAATCAACGAAGGGGCGTTTAACATCACTGGTTGGCGCGCCGAAGAAGGTTCAATGGCAAAGGCGTATTTTGTTGCACTTTCAAAGCAATATGACATTGATTTAAACATCCCTGTCAACAAACTTTCAAAAGAAAAAATCAAAATTATTCTTTATGGCATTGGAAGTGACAAAATTGATGTGGAAGTTGACAACGAACGCGGGAAGCATATGCTTTCAGTCAACTTTGAGGGGATTGTCAATAATTTGCGAAGAAGATACAAAGAAACGACAAGTGAGTGGGCAAAGTTTGAAATTGGAAGATTTATGCATGACCAAACATGCCAAGTTTGTCATGGGAAACGACTTAATGAGTCGGCGCTGTCCGTCAAAATTGACAAGAAGGATATTGATGATTTTTGCAGACAAAGTATTCGAAATCTTATTCCAACTTTTGAAAATTTGAAACTTGACAAGGTGCAGTCGCAAATTGCTGAACCAATCTTGAAGGAAGTTCTTGCACGTCTTAACTTTTTGCAGGATGTTGGGCTGGGATATTTGACTCTCAATCGAAGTGCCGAAACGCTTTCAGGTGGAGAAGCACAGCGCATCCGTCTTGCAACGCAAATTGGGAGTGGACTTGTTGGAGTGCTTTACATTTTGGATGAACCTTCAATTGGACTTCATCAGCGGGATAATGAAAAATTGCTTACAACACTGAAAAAACTTAAAGATCTTGGAAACACTCTTATTGTTGTGGAACATGACGAAGACACAATCAGGTCGGCGGACTATCTTGTTGATGTCGGACCATATGCGGGTGTGCACGGCGGAGAAATTGTTGCTTGCGGAACAGTTGAGCAGGTGATGAAAAACAAAAACTCGGTTACTGCAAGATTTTTGCGTGGAGAAGAAAAGATTGATATCCCTTCCACTCGCCGAAAACCAAAAGACTTTTTGAAAATTATTGGGGCAAAACAAAACAATTTGAAAAACATTGATGTTGAAATTCCAACTGGTGTCTTCACCGCAATAACCGGCGTTTCTGGAAGCGGAAAATCAAGTCTTGTAAACGGAATTCTGTGGCCTTATCTTTCAAACTTGCTCAACAACAGCAAAATTGAACTTGGCAAATTTAAAGAAATTCAAAATGCGGAAGTGCTTGACAAGGTCATCAACATTGACCAAGCACCGATTGGAAGAACACCGCGCTCGAATCCGGCGACATATACTGGCGTTTTCACACCAATTCGAGAACTTTTTGCCTCAACCCCTGATGCAAAAGCGCGTGGATTTGGCGCTGGAAGATTTTCGTTTAACATCAAAGGCGGGCGTTGTGAAGCGTGCGAAGGTGCAGGAGTGAAGGAAATTGAGATGTATTTTTTGCCTGACATCACTGTTCCTTGTGAAGTGTGTCATGGACACAGATATAATCGTGAAACGCTTGAAGTGAGATATAAGGGCAAAACAATCAGTGATGTTTTGGATATGACTGTTGAAGAGGCGCTCAAGTTTTTTGAAAATATTCCAAACATCAAAAACAAAATTCAAGCACTCTATGATGTTGGACTTTCTTACATCAAATTGGGTCAGCCGGCAACAACTCTCTCTGGCGGTGAAGCGCAAAGAGTCAAACTTGCGACCGAACTTTCACGCAAGGATACCGGCAAGACAATGTATATTTTGGATGAGCCAACGACAGGACTTCATATGTATGACATCAAAAAACTCATTGCAATTTTGAATCGACTTATTGGAAATGGAAATTCAGTGGTTGTGATTGAGCATAATCTTGATGTCATCAAATGTGCTGACCATATCATTGATATTGGACCAGAAGGTGGAGATGAAGGTGGAACGATTGTTGCAACTGGGACACCGGAAGAAATTGCTCAAAACGAAAACAGTCACACTGGAAGATTTTTGAAAAAGATTTTAGCCTGAAATTCAGGCTTTTTCTTTTAAAAAAATCGCTTTTGGCATATAAATTTGACATTTTTGAGCGTGTTGTGATAAAATTCTTTCATCATGAGAGTAATCAATTTGTCTTCCGGAAGTGAAGGAAATCTTACATATGTTGAAACCGAAAAAGCCTGCATCTTGATTGATGACGGACTTTCTTGTCGTGAAACGGAAACAAGGCTTGCTCTTTTGGGTAAAACTGGAAGAGATATTGATGCAATTGTTGTGACACATGAACACGGCGACCACATCAAAGGTGTTAATGTCTTTGCAAAGAAGTATGGCACGCCGGTTTATGCACATCGTGATGTTTGGTGCTCGCTTTCCGACAAACTTGACAAGGTTTCAAACAAAAAGGTGTTTGTTGACAGTTTTGACATCAAAGATTTGATTCTCAATCCAATTGAAGTTCCACATGACGTCAAATGTTTTGGATACAGCCTTGTGGAAGGTGACAAAAAAATCAGTATTTTGACTGACCTTGGGCACACAACAGAAAAGATTTTTGAGGCTGTCAAAGGAAGTAGTTTGGTGTATTTGGAGGCAAATCACGACATAAACATGCTCAAAAACAATGAAAAATATCCACTCACATTGAAGATGCGTATTGGTGGAAAAAATGGGCATTTGTCAAATGACGCTTCTGCACAGATGATTGAAAAACTTGTCCAAACAGGCACACGTCAGATTGTTCTTTCGCATTTGAGCAAGGAAAACAATTCGCCGGAGTTGGCGTATTCATACATATCGTCCGTTCTTTCAAAAGACGGAATAATCGAAGGAGAAGATGTCAAGATTGATGTTGCGTTGACGCGTCCAACCACAATTTTCAGAATAAAATAAGAAAAACAGGCCTTGATGGTCTGTTTTTTATTATTTTCTGTGAATTTTGAAAAATTATTTTATAACTTTAAGAAATTGGTCATTGTCTTCAAATTTTCGAAGAAAAGCATTTTGTTTTTCGCTGAAAATTCCATCTTTTCCGACAATGCAACTGTCTAAAAGTTTGCATTCCAAATTTTGCAGGAGTGATTCAATGTATTTCACTGCTTCATGGTCGTCCTTTGAAGACATTGCAGTGCCGTTTGGATGATTGTGAACGACAAGAAGATATCTTGGCTTTGTTGAAGAAATAAAGTCATACAAATCATATGGATTGATGCCGACTTGTCCAACTTGTTTGAGATCATAATGCCTTTTTTGAATGAGTCGCCATGAGTGGTCGATTGCAAGCAAATAGAGATTTTCAGTTGGGCGAAAACGCAAAAGTTGTTCCAACAAATCCAAAAATTCAGCATTATTTTTCAAACTGATTTTCTTTTGCATTTTGCAAGATGAATAATAAAAAATCATGTTTTGAATGATGTGAATTGTCTTTGCAGAACGCTCGTTGATGCCTTCGATTTTGCATAAATCAGGAATGCTTGCGTCAATTATGTTTGAGAAATTGCCAAATTTGTCAAGAAGTCTGTGAGCAAGTGGATTGACATCTGAACGCGGAAAAACAAGTGTGAGAACCCACTCCAATGCTTGAATTTCTGTGACGTTTTCCAATCCAACACCGCTGACCAAATTTGTCAATCTTTCACGATGCCCTTGATGTATGTTTTTATTTTCCACAAAAAAACTCCCGATTTGCTTTATTTTAACATATTTCGCTTTTTTTACAAACTGTTTTTTGTGATAAAACAAATATGTCGGAGGGGATGTGAAAAAGAATTTTTTTGTAATGTTTTTGATTGTGTCAGTTGCGTTTTCGTTGTTTGGTTGCGGGGCAAACACACTTTCGCTTGTGAAGAAAAACTTGTCGGAATGGACAAAAGTGTTTTATATGGCCGAATGCGATGATTTTTATGTCACGCTTTCATCCGGCATGCGTGAAAAGGAATATTTGATGAATGGTGTGGCGGGAGAGGTGACTGATTTTGCACTTTTGTCAGTTAATTTTGTTCAAAACCCAAAAAGTGAGATTATTTTTGTTGAATTGACTGTTGATGAAGAAAAAATTGAAACTGAAATGGAACTCAACCCGATGAACGATGCATACATGGTGGATTTGGAGTGTTTGCTTTCTGGTGATGAGAAAATTTTGCTGAAATATGAAAATCAGAGTTTGGCTCTTGAAAATCTGTCAAAAAATTTCCAAATTGACGACCAAAAGGCAATGGAAATTGCTTGTGAAGAGATTGGAAACTTGATTTTGAAGAAAAAATCGCTTGGAAAGCTTAATGCAGAAGTGTACTTGCGTGTTTTGGATAAGAAATCAAACAATTTTGATGACATTTTTTGGTGCTTGACTGCACTTAATGTTGATGGAGAAAGTTTTTCAATTGTCATTTCAACAGTTGACGGCTCGGTGCTTGCAAAAAGCAAATGATTGTGACTTTCAAAATTGATTTGCAATTTGTTGATGTTGTTTGATATAATGTATGTATGAAAATGCATCAAATTCAGGAAGAAGAAATCGAAAAGACAGTTGTTTTTTGTCCAATTGACGATGACAGAGAAAAAGATTTTCAGGTTGCAGAAATTTGCAGACTGTGTGTTTCTGCCGGAATGCAAGTCGAAAAAGTGTTCACTCAAAAAACAGACGCTTTCAACAGGCGCACAATCATGGGCAGTGGGAAAGTTGAAGAAATCAAAGAGTTTTTGAAAGAAAATCCTTGTGACTGTCTTGTTGTGGATTTCAAAATGACGGGTTCGCAGATAAGAAATTTGTCGGACGAACTTCAAATCAAAGTTTTGGACAGAATTTTGCTTATCATTGATATTTTTGCACTTAACGCAAAATCCAGTGAAGGAAAAATTGAAGTCAAACTTGCACAAGACAGATATCTCTTGACAAGGCTTTCGTCAATGCAGGGGAGCAGTGGTCGTTTTGGAGGAAAGGGCGCGGGAATGCGTGGCCCGGGCGAAACAAAACTTGAACTTGACCGAAGAAAACTTGAAAAAGAAATTTTGACTCTTGAAAAGGAAATTGAAAAAATCAAAAATGCAAGACGTCAAAACAAAGTTCTTCGTGACAAAACGGGGATTAAGAGTGTTGTTTTGGGTGGATATACAAATGCCGGCAAAAGCACAATTTTCAATCTTTTGACAAAGGAAAATATTTATGCTGACGACAAACTTTTTGCAACTCTTGACACAACAAGCAGACGCTTGTTTTTGGGGGATAATGAATTTTGTTTGTTGACCGACACGGTTGGATTCATCAGCAAACTCCCACATGAATTGGTTGAAAGTTTTTCAGCAACGCTTGAACAAGTGCAAACTGCTGATTTGATTTTGCATGTTGTTGATGTTGCGGATGAGTTCTATCAAAAAAACATTGAAGTGACAAACAAAGTCCTTGATGATTTGAATGCGACAAAAAACCGAATTGTCATTCTCAATAAAACAGACCTTTTGTCAAAACCAATTGAAATCAAATCAAATCAAATTTTGTTTTCGGCAAAGAAAAAAGATGGAATTGAACGACTGAAAAAAATCATAAAGGATGCACTTTAAAAAAAATAAAATAATTTGGAAAATATAAAAAATCGCAAAAAATTGCGATTTTTTTGATGTTTTTGATGATGAAATTTGATTTATATGTTTTCGTTGAGTTTTTTAAGAAGAAATTCAACATCAACATCATGAACTTGACTTGCTTCTTCAATTGTTTCCATTTGGCTTACTGGACAAGAAATGCAATGCATTCCAAAACCCAAAAAGATTTCGCCCAAATTTTCGTTGATTTGCAAAACTTCACCAATTGTCATATCTTTTGTGATTTTAACTTTTTTCTTTTTCATTTTTCACTCCTGACAAAATGATATCACTTTGCAAAAGATATGTCAAATTCAATTTGATTGCTTTTTGATTTTTGAGTATGGAAATTGATGAAAAATGTTGAAAAATGTCTTTTAATTGCATTTTTTACTATTTGATTTTGCGGTGGCATAGACAAAAAATAAGGAGTTTGATGTGAACGGGATTTCAAAAATTGTGTTTACTTTGGAAGGGAAAAGATTTGGATATGTTTTGGATGTCGCAATTTCCGATTGGAAAAATGTGGGGTATTATGTTGTTGATGATGAAACCGAAGGAGAATTTTTTCTTCACAAAGAAGACATCTTGCAAGAAAGCAAAGATTTTGTCTTGATTGAGAATGAAGGAAAAATGGAGATTTCTCTTTCGCGCGAAAATTTTCGTGGAAAACAGATTTTGGATGAATTTGCAAATGATTATGGCAGGGTGAGTGGGTTTGTTTTTTCAAAAAATGTCTGCACAAAAATTGTTACAGAAAAGTGCGAAATTTTGACGAAATATATCAAAATCATCGGAAAAGATGCACTTTTTGTTTTTAATAAAAAAAGAAAAAATGTAAAAAATAAGCAAACTTTTCCAAAAACAACTCAAAACATAAAAGTTGAAATTATGGAAAAGAAAAAAGTGACAGTTCCAGAAAAAATCACTCTTTCTTCATCTTTTTATGTTGGAAAGATTTGTGTTGCAGATGTGTTTGGATACAATAATGAACGGATTGTTTCAAAGGGAGAGAAAATCACAAAATCAATTTTTGAAAAAGCAAAGAAACATAACAAACTTAATCAGTTGTTTTTCTTGATTGAGAGATAAAAAATCGAGAATTTTTGATTTTTTTTTAAAAAATATTAAAAATGAAAAATAATAAAAAATTAAAAAAATAAATAAAAAAATATCAAAAATTCAATAAAAATGCATAAAAAATAATTTATTTGTCATTTTTTTGCATTTAAAAATGGAATTTTTTGATTTTTTTTGATTTTTAATTTATTTAATATTTTTTCGCTTGATGAAAATTTGATTTTAATTTTTTTTATATTTATATGAATATTTCTTGCGAATTTATTTGTATTTTTAGGTGAATTTGTTGTATCATATTTTCAAGAGGGAAAGTATGGTCAGAGTTATTCCGCGAAAGACGAAAGTTAAATCAGAATTTATCAGGGGTGTCACAGGACTTGATGTCTTGCTTGCTCTTGTTTTTTCTGCCATTGCAATTGTGCTTTTTTTGGCAAATTTTGAGTTGCATGTTTGGATTGCAATTTCTTGGCTCATCATTGCCGTTTCAATGTTTTTGAAATTTGCTGATGACACAAGATTTTATACAACCCTTGTCTTTTTGCTTCGTTATTCTGCCCAAAAGAAAAAATTCTCAAAGGGTGATGGCGAAAAGAAAAAGTCTGACATCAACGAAATGATTGCGTATGAAGGAATATATCAAGACCGCTTCATTAACTTTGGAATTTACTATGCTCAAGTCATTGAAATTCAACCAATGTTTTTCACGCTTTTGACTGAATATTATCAAGACAACGTTATTGAGTCTTTTGCAAATGCTCTTCGAAGACTTAACGCTGACCAAACTTGTTCAATTGTCAAAATCAGCAAACCTATGATTTTGGACAGATACATATACAACGAAAACAGCAAATATGATGTGCTGTATGACATGCAATATGACGGTCAGATTTCTCAAAAAGAAATTGACGCTCGTGCCCCAATTTTTGAAGAAAGAGTTTCGCTCTATGAATTTATGAACAGACAGTCAAAAATTTTCAAAGACCATTTCTATTTGGTTGTCTATGACAAGGATATGGAAATTTTGGAAAACACCACAACTGGAATGATGAATGCAATGGCATCATCTCTTAACCCAATCTCTTCAAGAAGATTGGAAGGGACGGACCTTGTTGTGTTCTTGAAATCAAACCTTGGAAAAGACTTTGACGAAAGAGATTTGGAAATCACACCAATCAATGAATATATGAACTGGGCGACTCCGGACAAAATTCGTTTTAACATTGCAAGATATTTTATTGATGACCAGTGCTATCGTTGTTTCAATATGGTTGACTATCCTTTGCAGGTCGGAAATGCTTGGGGGGCACAATTCTTCCTTTTGGACAGAACTCGCGTTGTTATGAAATTTAACCCAATCCCAAAACTTACATCAGAAAAGCAAATTGACCGTGCAATCATGGAAATGGAAACAAAACTTGCAAAATCTGGAAGAAGTTCTTCTCAAATTGAACTTCAAACTCACCTTGAAACCTTACGCGACTTGCTTGTCAGCCTCAAAAACAACAACCAGCAACTCTTTAATGTCAACACATATGTCATTGCGGAAGATGCTGCGAAGAAGGATGTTCGAGCAATGCTTAAACAACAAGGTTTCAAATATTCCGAACTTTTCTCAAGACAAATTGACGGATTTATTTCTTCGAACGTGTCAAGAAGAGATGTTATGAAGAATAATTTGCGTGGCATTCCAACTTCAACTTTGGCGGCGACATTCCCATTCATTTCAAATGCTTTGCAAGACCCAAATGGAATTTATTTGGGGGACA
>CAYOEW010000017.1:0-16028 GCA_964403245.1 uncultured Lachnospiraceae bacterium | reverse complement strand
CAAAAGTCCACCACGTTTTGCAATCTTGACATTTGCCCCCATTTCGCTTGCCAAAAGACCAGCGATGATTGAAGTTTCGATGGAATGTTTCAAAACATTTTGTCCATAACTTGTTCTGTATTTCAATCTTCCAAGAGTTTTGACGAGTTCTGGATTCAAATTGAAAATTCCAGTTTCGTTGCAAGCATCATCTCCTGCTTGTTTTGTGATTTTGTCAACTTCACGTTGCATTTTTTCAACAATTTCTTCAATGCGAGTTGGATGAATTCTTCCGTCAGAAATAAGTTTTTCCAAACTCAATCTTGCAACTTCGCGTCTGATTGGGTCAAACCCAGAAACAGTGATTGTCTCTGGTGTGTCATCAACGATGAGTTCAACTCCAGTTGCTGCTTCAATTGCGCGGATATTTCTTCCTTCGCGTCCGATGATTCTTCCTTTCATTTCGTCATTTGGAAGAGCAACAACAGACACAGTCATTTCACTTGTTGTGTCAGTTGCACATCTTTGCAACGCTTGTCCGATTATCCAACGTGCTTTGTTTTCCCCTTCTTCACGGGCATCATCTTCAATCTTTTTGACGATGACAGATGCTTCTTTTTGCGCATCATTTCTCATGTTTGCAACAAGCAAATCTTTTGCCTCTTGTCTTGACAATTTGGCAGTTTTTTCAAGTTCTTCCAAGATTTGCAATTTGATGTTTTCTTGTTCTTGTTTTGTGTTTTCAAGAGCAATTTTGAGTTCTTGCACACTCTTTTTTTCTTCTTCAAGTTGTTCGCTTTTTTTGTCAAAAGCAACTTCTTTTTTCTCGATGTATTCTTCTCTTTGATTGAGTCTTTCTTCAAGTTTCACAACTTCATTTCTGCGTTCCTTAACTTCAAGTTCAACTTCTTCTTTGAGTTTTTGCGCTTGTTCTTTGCTTTCAATCAGCGCTTCCTTTTTGATTGTCTTTGCTTCTGCATACGCATCTTCAATGATTTTGACAGCATTAGATTTGTTTTTTTGAATTTTTTTGCTGCTGTAAATTTTAAAAATAACAAGTCCAAGTCCAAGTCCAACGATGAACAAGGCAATCGCTATAACAGATACGATAGCAGGAGAGACGTCCAATAATATACTTCTCATTGCTATTCCCCTTTTTGTTGTGATTTTGCAAATATGACGAAAAACTATAAGCAAATCACTTGTTTTTAGTTTAATCATTTTCAATTGATTTGTCAAATAAAATATAAAATAATATGCAAGAATTTTCAGTTCGACAAAAATAGACAAAAAACCGACCGAAGTCGGTTTTCTCAAAATCAAACAGCCTGTTTTTCTTCTGGATTTTTTTTGAGAAGAACAGGTTCAGCATTTTTCTCGAAAAAGTCTTTTGTGATGATGATTCTGTCATACACAAGTGGGTCTGGAAGGTCAAACATAAGTTCCATCATACGCGTTTCCATGATTGTTCGAATTCCCCTTGCACCCGTTTTGAGTTTGATTGCGCGATTTGCGACATATTCAATCGCTTCATCATCAAATTTGATGTCAAACCCGTCAATTTTGAACATTTCTTGATATTGTCTGATAAGCGAATTTTTCGGTTCAACCAAAATCTTTGTCAAAGCGGATTCGTCAAGGTCGTCAAGACCAGTGATGATTGGAAGACGGCCAACAAATTCTGGAATAAGTCCAAATTTGATTAAGTCGTCAGGCTGAACTTCTCTTCCGAAATCAACCTTTTCGTTCTTGCTCTGAATTTCAGCGTTAAAGCCAAGCGAATTTGATGCTTTTCTCTTCTTGATAACTTTGTCAAGACCAACAAACGCCCCACCACAAATAAACAAAATGTTTGTGGTGTCAATTTGAATCATTTCCTGTTGTGGATGTTTTCTTCCGCCCTGCGGTGGAACACTTGCAATTGTGCTTTCAATGATTTTCAAAAGTGCCTGTTGGACACCTTCTCCGCCCACATCACGCGTCAAAGACGGATTTTCGCTCTTTCTTGCAAGTTTGTCGATTTCGTCAATATAGATAATTCCGCGTTGTGCTCTGTCAATGTCATATTCAGCATTTTGAATGAGTTTCAAAAGCACATTTTCAACATCTTCGCCGACATACCCCGCTTCTGTGAGAGTTGTCGCGTCAGCAATTGCAAAAGGAACATCCAAAATGCGTGCCAAAGTCTTGACAAGCAATGTTTTTCCTGAACCTGTTGGGCCAATCATCAGAATGTTGCTTTTTTCAAGTTCAAGGGCATTTTTCTTGTCTTTTGCCGATTTTTGTTTGTTATGTTCGTTGTGATTGATTCTTTTATAGTGATTGTAAACAGCCACAGAAAGCACTTTTTTTGCCTGTTCCTGTCCAATCACATATCCATCCAAACTTTTTTTGATTTCTTTTGGAGAAGGAAGCACAAGGTCTTTGAAAACCTTAACCTTTTTGACTTCTTCTTCCTTGATGATTTCAGCACAAATTTTTATGCAATCATCACAAATATACGCCTCTCCGCTCGGATTTGCAATCAGTTTTTTTGCAGCCTTTTGAGGTTTTCCACAAAAAGAGCAACAGCACATTTCAATTTCTTTCATATCAATCCTTATTTCTTTGATTTTCTTGTCACAAAAATTTCGTCAATAAGACCATATTCTTTTGCTTCAGATGCGGACATAAAGTTGTCACGATCGGTGTCTTTTTCAATGGTCTTAACAGGTTTTCCTGTGTTTTCACTCAAAATTCGATTAAGTTTTTCTTTTGTGTTTTGCATATGCTTTGCTTGAATTGCAATGTCACTCGCCTGACCTTGTGCACCGCCAAGTGGTTGATGAATCATGATTTCGCTGTTTGGAAGAGCAAATCTCTTTCCTTTTGTTCCACTTGAAAGAAGAAAAGCACCCATCGAAGCAGCAAGCCCAACGCAAATTGTTGAAACGTCACAGCGGATATAGTTGATTGTGTCATATATTGCCAATCCGGCACTCACAGACCCGCCTGGACTGTTGATATACAAAAAGATATCTTTGTCCGGGTCTTTCCCTTCCAAAAACAGAAGTTGTGCGATGACGAGATTTGCTGATTCATCGTTTACTTCGCCGTTTAAGAAGACAATTCTGTCTTCCAAAAGTCTTGAATAGATGTCATATGACCTTTCGGATGAACCGCTTTGGTCAATAACCATAGGAATAAGCATAACCCCTCCTTATTTTGTTTTGAAAATTAGTCGTTTATGATGTTCATTGAGTTGTTATCTCTCAAGAATTTCTGAAGTTTTTCATAAGCGATTTTGTTTTCAGCCTTAATTTTGTCTTCTTCAGTTGTTGCGTTAACAATTTCTGGAGCAAGTTCTTCATCAGAAACAGTCAAACCTGCTTCTTCGATGATTTTTCTGTAAATATATCTCGATTTGATTCCTCTCAAAGTTCTTTCTTTGTTTTGTTTGATATAATCATCAATTGTGCTTCCAGTTGATGCAAGATAGTCTTCCAAAGCAATGTGATACATTTCAAGAGTTTGACGCATGCTTTCCAAACTTTCTTCTGCATACATGTCAATCATCACTTCTGGGATTTCAACCTTTGTGTTTTCGAGCAAATATTCTCTCATGCAATATTCAAATTCTGCTTCAAGAGTTTTTTGTCTCTTATCTTGAATATGAGCGATTATGTGATTTCTATACTCTTCAACTGTTTCAAATTCTGTCGTATCAGAAACAAATTTGTCGTCCAAAGTTGGCAACACTTTTTCTCTTACTTCCTTGATTGTAACCTTGAAAAGTGCCTTTTTGCCAGCAAATTCAGTTGCGCCATAGTTTTCTGGGAATGTCACATTGACATCAACAACTTCGCCTTTTTTGTGTCCAATAAGTTGGTCTTCAAGAGTGTCAATAAATGAATGTGAGCCAATTTCAAGTGGATAGTCATTTGCTGAACCACCATCAAACTCAACATTGTCAATAAATCCCATAAAGTCGATGAGCACACTGTCACCGTTTTTGATTTCTCTGTCAACATTTTCATATCTCACATTGTCTTCAAGAAGATGATGTTTGATTTCAAGTTGGATTTGGTCTTCTGTGACATCTCCTGTTTCACCATGAACATCAATTGTCACACCTGTGTATTTACAAAGTTCAAAATCAGGAACAATCTCATATGTGACTGTCATTTTCAAACCATCATTTGCTGTGTATGACTGAAAATGTGTTTCTGGTTGACAAACAGGTTCAAGTTCAGGTTCTTTGCGAAGAACATCTCCCAAAGCTTCTCTTACAAAATGTTCAACTGTATCTTCAAAAAAGACGTTGTCACCATAAGTTTTTTCAATAACTTTTCTTGGTGCGTGTCCTTTTCTGAAACCAACAACATTGAATTTGCCTTTTGAAGATTGATAAACTTTTTCAACTCCTTCTTCCCATTCTTCTGGGCTGATTGAGATTGAAACTTCAACTTTTGTGTTTTCTTTTTTTAATTCGTACATTTCGTGCCTCCATAGTTAATTTCATAACTCGTGTGATTTTAACACAATAATTTGAAAAAAGCAAGAAATATGACACATTTAAAACAAAATTTTACAAATTGTTTGATTTAAATTTGAAAAGTTGCTATCATACTTATATGAAAAAATTGTCATACTACGAAAAACGAGATCTGGACAATATGCAAAAAATTGGAAGTTATCTGTCCGAACTTCCTGAATTTTGCTATGATTTCTTCACCGGAATTGAAAACAACACATCTTCACTCACTCGCCTTGGCTATGCAATGGACCTGTCCGTTTTTTTTGATTATCTTGAAAAAAATGTCTTGAAAAAGCCAAAAGACCAAATCACACTTGACGACATCGACTCGCTTCAAGCAAGAAACATTGAGAACTATCTTTCATATCTTTCATACTATGAGTTTGACCAAAAAATGCACAAAAATACAGAACGCGGAAAAGCCCGAAAACTCGCAAGTGTAAGGAGTTTTTTCAAATATCTTTTCAACCATGATTTGATCTCTTCAAATGTCGCAAGCAAGATCGCCACACCAAAACTTCACAACAAGGAAATCATAAGACTTGAGAAGGATGAAGTTCAAAGAATGTTGTCCGCTGTTGACAGCCCAACAACCTTCACAACAAGACAGAAAAACTATAACAAAAACACAAAAGAACGCGACAATGCCATTGTCACACTTTTCCTTGGGACTGGAATTCGTATTTCCGAACTTGTCGGGCTTAATGTGGAAGATTTTGACTTCTCACAAAATGCGTTCAAAGTGACGAGAAAAGGCGGAAATCAGGCGATTTTATATTATTCTTTGGAAGTGACAGAAGCAATGAAAACATGGCTTGAAAAACGCTCCACTCTCCCCCTTTCAGATGATGAAAGAGCAATGTTTGTTTCCCTTCAAAACAGAAGAATTTCATGCAGAGCAGTGGAAAATTTGGTGAAAAAGTTTGCAAAAGAGAGCACCCCACTCAAAAAGATTTCGCCACACAAACTTCGCTCAACTTTTGGCACAAATCTGTATCGCGAAACAAAAGACATCTACATCGTTGCGGATGTTTTGGGACACAAAGACGTCAACACAACCAAGAAACACTATGCTGCAATCAATGAAGATATGCGAAAATCTGTTGCAAATGTCATCAAAATACATGAAGATTGATTGCATAACACACAAGATATGGTGTATTATGCAATAATTCGCTTGCATAACACCACAATTGTAAAATATTTTTGAAAAGTTTTTTAAAAAAATTGTAAAAATCATCCCATTATGTTATAATATAAAAGAACATAAGGAGAAAATCATGAGAAAATCAACATATAACACAGAAAACCTTACAAAACAACAACTTGATTGTCTTTCTCTCATTGAAGCACTTGGAATTTATGAACTTCGCGCTGTCGCCCGCGTTTTTGGTGACAGTTCTCCAACAACAATCAAAAGAAACGACCATATCAACATAATCATGGACAAAATCATTTCTGGAGAAGATTTGAAGCCACTTCCTGTTCGACAAGGAAGGCCATATAAAGAACTTGGAAATATTGAAGGAATTTTGGCGGAACTTTCACAAATCACCGGGAAGGACTATTCCATCAAACCTGCTCAACCAAGAAATCCCGGGCAAAAAGTGGTTCTTTTCAAACAAATTGAAGATGACATCGTCAAACAAAGACTTTTCCCAATTGTCGCACGCGGATTTTTGCAAGAAAAAAATGAAAGAGAATTCTTCCTTATCAACATTGACAACGGCAAAATCATTCTTGTAAAAAAAGACATGGACACCCGCCTGACTGCTGGCGATTATGTTGTCGGAACGGCTGTAATTATGAACGAAGAGAAGGAATATCTTTTGGAAAGCATCAATTCAATCAACTATCTTCCTTTTTATGACTATCGTGAAATCAATGATGAATATCAATCCACAGTTCCTTCCACTCTTCTCAAACTTGAAGAAAAAGACGTTGTTTTGGGGTCAAGATATCTCATCGAAACACCAAAATTCACCGAAAAATCTGACCAAATCAAAAAAATGATCAAATCCTTGAAGGAAAAAGGCATCACAACAATCGCACTCATCCCAAATGTTATGTATGAAGACGTTTTAAGCATCAATTCTCTTGGATTCAACAACGCAGTCATAATCAACTATGACGAGCGCCCAACCTACACATACGACCTTGTTGTCGCCTTCATCAAACACATAAAACACATTCAAGACCAAGGACGCAACATCGCAATTTTTGTCGAAGATATCTGCACAATCGCAAACTCAATTGACTATGCCTTCAAAAGCAACACCAAAGCGCTTATGGGACACACCGAACCTTCAGTTGAGTATGTCAAACAAATCATGATGCTTGCGAAAGCCGGCAAAAACAACAAAAGCACAACGATTTTCACGACTTTTGACCAAGTTGACATGTTTGACTCAATGTATGTTTCATCAATCTACAAAATTTCAAAGAAATTAAACTAAACAGCAATCCACGAAAACATCATACAAATTCGTATGGTGTTTTTTTGATTTTTAACAAACCTGACGATTTTTCACCATAAAAAACAAAATTCCCTGACATTTTCATGCAGTAAAACATATATTTGTTTGACATTTTATTTTCAAAAATTTATACTTATAAAAACTTTAAGGGGAAAATATGAACGGAATTTTTCTTTCCATCCCAAGTGGATTTAACTTGTTTGGACTGCATATCAATTTTTATGGCATCACAAGTGCCCTTTCCTATCTTCTCGGCGTCATTGTCACCTGCCTGCTTTCAAAAAAGCGCGGTTTCAAAACTGAAGACATCATCACTCTCGCCTGCTATGTCATCCCGCTCGCAATCATCGGCGCAAGAATTTATTACGTACTCTTCCGCTTGGAATATTACACAAATTTTTGGGACGTTTTCAAAATTTGGGAAGGCGGACTTGCATTTTATGGCGGACTTATCGGTGGCGCAATTGGCGTTTTGCTTTTTTGTGCAATTCACAAGAAGAACTTCTTCGCATTGATTGACATCATCGCACCATCTCTCATCATTTCTCAAGCACTCGGTCGTTGGGGAAATTTCTTCAACCAAGAAGCATTTGGATATGAAGTCACAAATCCTGCTCTTCAATGGTTTCCTTTTGCCGTTTACATCGACTCACTTGCCGAATGGCATTTGGCAACATTTTTCTACGAAAGTTTGTGGAATTTCCTGTCATTCATTCTTCTCTATTTGCTTCTCACAAAAGTCAAATTCAAGCAAAATGGCATGATTGCCTGCTTTTATCTCATCACATATGGAATCGGGAGAATGTTCATTGAAGGACTGCGCACAGACAGTCTTTATTGGGGCTCAATTCGTGTTTCTCAAATGTTAAGTGGAATTTTTGTTGTTGCAGGAGCGTCAATTTTGCTTTTCTTCACAATCAAAAACAGAAAGAAAAAAGATGAGAGTTTTTCAAAAATCATGAAAGTGCTGAAAACTGATTTATAATTTTTACCCGCCTTTTCATTCTTTTGGAGTAAAATCCGTTTAAAACGCATTATTTTTTCGCATATTAAACATATGCAAGGAAGAATTTTCGGCATCAAAAAGACATATTACATCAGAGCGACCGCCCTGATTTGTTTTTCTCTTTTTGTCACATTATGCGTGCTTTCTGCCACAATTTTCAGCAAAATCGACCTATGGTTTTTCGGCTTTTGCATCAGTATTGGACTTTTTGAAATGACAAAAAGTCTTCTTTTTCACCTTGACAGTTCATTTTATCTCGGTTCACTCACATTTTTGATTGGTGTGTCAGGATTCATCTTTCTTTTGACCAGCACAAGCCAATTTGCATTTTTTTATATCTCGCTGGCATTTACTCTTGCATCAATTCTGACTTTTTTTGTTTTCAAACAAAAATTTCATCTCATTTTGTCCTATTCGACAATTTTCGTGTCGCTCTATTGTTTTTTATTTGCAAAAAATTTGATAACTACCCCAATTTTGATTGCTTTTTTGTGCTCATTTTTGATATTATTTATATTGGAAGTTATCCTTAATATCAAATGGAGAAGATGAGATGTTTTCACAAGAAATAAATGGTTATCGAAAAAGCGAAGTGGACAGTTACATCCAAAGAATGAAAGCAAACTATGAAGCAAAACTCATGGAAGAAAAACTCAAAGTTCTTGATGCTGAAAAGAAAGTCCTTGACCTTAAAAATGAAAGATTTGAAATTGAAAATAAAGAAAAAAACATCATGACTGCACTTAACGTCATTGAAAAAGCAAAAAGATTTCAAGAAGAAGGCGGAAAAAATTTCTATAAACTCATCATGGACAAACTTGAACTTCTTGTAAGCGAACTTGATTTGAAATTTCCACAACTTCGAAACGACCAAGATTTTGATGAACTTGTTGACGAGTTTTCGGATATGATAAGTTCATATCGTGACCGCCTTGACCGAGTGACTGACCTGACACACCCAATAAATTCCGAAAACGACAGCATGCGATTGCTTTTGGGAAAAATGCAGGATTATAAAAAAGTTCAAGAACCCCCAAAAGAGGTGCACATTCCAATTGCGAAGCAAAAACCATTGAGCACAGTTTCTGAAAGCGGTTTCAGTTTTGAAGAAGCGCTCAACCCAACCGATGATTTGGAAGAAATCATGAAAGCATTTGATTTCTACAATGAAAAATAAACAAAGGAGAAGAAAAAATGATTGAATTTAAATTTGACACCCAACTTTTGATTGAAGGGAAAAACCTTTCAGATGATGCAATCAGAGATTACATCACACAAAACATCGAAGGAGATTGTCTTTTGGTGGTTGGAGATGACGAAATGATTCGCCTTCATTTTCACACAAACACACCTTGGAAAGTGCTTGAATATTGTGATGGACTTGGTGACATTCAAGACATCGTTGTTGAGAATATGGAACGTCAAGCAAACGGCTTGAATGGTTAAAAAACTGCATTACAAAAAAAGACCAGATTTTGTGGTCTTTTTTCTTATCATTTTTTAATAAAACAGTGTCAAAAGCATTCCGGAAGCAACACCAATCACATATTGCATTGCAACAATTCCAAAACTTTCAAGTGGATGTTTTTTGTTTTTTGTCCAAAGAATAATCATTCCAACACCCGCGCCTGCCGTCAATCCTGCAAGAAGCGCTGGGAAGCAAAGTGCACTGCTCAAATAAAGTTCCACCAAAAAGACTGACGAAGCACAGTTTGGAATCAATCCAATCAAACTTGCAATCAAAACCTGCAAATATTTGTTTGAAGTAAGCAAATTTTCAAGTGCACCCATGCCAAAATATCCAATCACGCAATTGAGAATGAGAGTCGCGATGAAGATATACAAAACAATGTTGAAGGTGTGCATAAATGCGTCAAGGAAGATGTTGTCAGCACAACACCCATGCTCATGTCCACATTCATGTGAGCATTCATCAGTGTGAATATGCCCACATTCATGGATATGGCTGTGTGCGTGACTCTCTTCATGCTCCTCATGTTCTTCATGCTCATGATGTTTGTGAGATGTCACTTGCAAAGTGTCCTTCTTTTTGAAAATCAAATCAACAAAATATCCAAAGAACACCGCCAAAACAACTTTGATTGCAACAAGAAGAAGCATTGGCAAAATACTGTCAGAATTTGTCAACATAATCGGAATTGCTTCGTCACTTGTGGCAACAAAAACAGCAATAAGTGTGCCAAGCGAAACCGTTCGTTTGGAATATAAGTCCGCAATCACAGACGAAAACCCACATTGAGGAATACATCCAAGGCATGCGGCATAAAACACGCTTGTCTTTTTTGCCTTTGCCAAAAAACGCGAAAATTTGTGGCTGTGGTCATGGGAAAGATATGACACCAAAAGATAGGCGAGAAAAAGGATAGGTATCACCTTCAAGCAATCAAAAACAGCGTCAAGAAGACTGTCAACAAAAATTTCAGGCATGCTCTCCCCTTTTAATCACACGCCATTATAACACATGAAACATAAAAATTCAAACTTTTTTATCAAAAATTTGTTTTAAGGGTTGACTACTCAACAGAATATGTGATATATTATGGTTGACAAGTCAACAAAAGGAGTCAAAAATGGAAGAAAAATGTTTTGACATTGAACGCATGTTTCTCATAAAAAAGATATATGAAAAAACGATACGCAAAATCTCAATAAAAGACAAAATCACTGCAAGTTACGCTGTATTTGCACAGGCAATGACACAAAGGGATTTTTTCTCCCAACAAGAGCTCTCTGATTTTATTGGTTGCAACAAGGCTCACACAAGCAGAACTCTTTTCAAAATGCAAGTCAAGGGTTTCATTGAACCAATCAAGAAAGATCACCCATTCAGGCTGACGCGTGAAGGCAAAAAACTTGCTCAAACAATGTTTGAAGACAAAAAACGCTTTATGGATCACCTGCTCAAAGACATTCCTGAAAGTGACATCAAGGTGTTTGCAAGTGTTCTCGACCAAGTTTTGCTTAACGCCGAAAACTTGAAGATTTAAGGAGGAAATATGGAAAAAGAATTGCGACTTATTGGCGTAAACAAAAAATACAAACTCTCAAACAGAGAGTCTTTTCAGGCTCTTTATGACATAAATGTTGAATTTGACAAAGGCGAACTCGTTTCAATTGTTGGTGAAAGCGGAAGCGGAAAATCCACACTTATGAATTTGATTGGTGGGCTTGATTCTGATTTTTCTGGCGATATTTTGGTTGGAAAGGAAAATTTACGCACACTGACCGACAAACAACTTGACAACTATCGAAAAAACAAAATCGGCTTTGTTTTTCAGTCTTTCAATTTGATTTCACACCTTTCAATTCTTGACAATGTAACTCTTGCTCTCACTTTGTCGAATGTAAGCGAAAAAGAAAAAATTGAAAAAGCAACCCAAATGCTCAAACGCGTTGGACTTGAAAATCAACTCAAGAAAAAGCCAACTCAACTTTCTGGCGGACAAAAGCAAAGAGTTGCAATCGCCCGCGCACTCATCAATGACCCAGAAATCATCATCGCTGACGAACCTACCGGTGCGCTTGACAGCGAAACATCCATGCAAATACTTCAAATCTTGAAAGAAATTGCCGACAGCGGAAAACTTGTGCTTATGGTCACCCACTCCGAAAAAGTTGCGTCAATTTCATCACGAGTTGTCACAATTTCAGATGGAAAAATCACTGGTGACCACTTAAACGAAAATTATGTCAAAAATGAAGAAGAAACAAGCGAAATTTTTGAAGTTGAACCACCCGTTTTGGTTGAACATAAAAAGAAAAAACACAACAGCAAAAACACACAAAACCTGTCGATGATTTCAGCAATTCGCCTTTCATTTCACAATATGTGGGCAAGCAAAATCAAAAACTTTTTGATGGCATTCGGTGTTGCAATTGGAATTGGAAGTTTGATTTTGATGATGTGCTTTTCTTCGGGAATAACCGATTTCATCAACGACACAATGAAGTCATATTCCGACCCAACAATTGTCACAATCTCAAAGCGTGGTGACAAAGACAGCCTTGCATCTCTTGTCGGTTCTGAAAGTTTTTCACAAAGTGAAATAGATGAAATTTCGACTGAAATCAACACATATTTGGCTGAAAAAGGCATTGATTTTGAGATTAACGAATCAAATCTTGAATATGGCGTTCAAATGATGACCATGCTCTCCGGCGCAAAGGTAATTTACAATCCGGACAATTTGAGTGAGTTTCAGGTGAATTATTTTGACTCAACAAGCGACATATATCTCGACAAACTTGGACTTTCCTATGACACTGTGATATATATGTACACCACCCCACCTTTCTATTCCGACAAAAACGTGTCCGAAGGCAAGATGTCAACAGCCACAAACGGAGTTATGTTCTCCGCCGGCATCAAGGATTTGTTCCCTGACAACAGCATCAAAAACGCAGATGGAACAAACAAACAAGTTGATATTTGCTTCACATATCAAGACCCAAGTTCCCCTGGGCAATGATCAAATTTTATTTTCAGAAAGCAAGAAATCACCGGAATTATGGACACATCCGTCATGTCAAACTTTTTGGTTATGTATGTTGATTATGACTATTTCCAAAGCATCTTCAAATCCAACAAAAACAACACTTCCGGCACAGAGATGTCACCAAATGCATTGTATATCCGCACAAATTCCGAAGCAATCACAAACGAAATTAACGCATATCTCAAAACAAACGACAAATATTCCGGCTCCGTTGAAGAACAACTTGCTGGAATGTTCACAAACATGTCAAGCGTCATCGGAACATCTCTGGTTGTCATCTCCTGCATCTCACTTTTGGTGTCTGCAATGATGATTTTGGTTGTGCTTTACATGAGCGTAAGCGAAAGAACAAAAGAAATTGGTGTGCTCAAATCAATTGGCGCACGCAGAAAAGATATCAAGCGAATTTTCACATCTGAAAGTTTCCTTATCGGAGTTTTAAGCGGTCTGTTTGGAATTGTGTTTAATCTGATTTTGACGCTTGTCGTTTGGATTGTCCTGACAAACACAATCGGCATTGCCCCAATTTCGTTCAGATGGTGGTATTTCTTCGTTGCAATGCTTGTTTCAATTGTCATCAGCATGATTTCAGGATTGTATCCAGCAAGTAAAGCCGCAAAACTTGACCCAGTTGAGAGTTTGAGAAGAGAATAAACATGATCAACATTCAAAAATTTATTAAGGAAAATTCAGACTTCACCTATGCTGAATTCAATCGAAAATTCATTGCCACAAATCGACAGATTTTTGGTGTAAGAATTCCAACTTTACGCAAGTTTGCAAAAGAAATCGAACCAGAATACATCGAACTTGAAACCGCCTGTCACGAAGAGATTTTGCTTTATGGTTTTTCAGCCGGAAATTCAAAAACCGAAGATGAACAATTGGAATATCTACAAAATCTGCTTCCACACATCGACAATTGGTGCACATGCGATTGCATCGTGTGTTCTCTGAAAAAACTTAAATCTCAAAAATCCTATCAGTTCTTCTGTGAACTTCTCACACACGAAAATCCGTTTGAAATCAGAGTTGGAATTGTTGGGTTGATGAGATATTTCATAAACTCAAAGCAAATTGATGACATTTTGCAAAAACTCGCTTTCATCACACAAGACCAATATTATGTCAAAATGGCAATTTCATGGTTCTATGCCGAACTTTGCACAAAGGACTTTAAAAAAGCAAAGGCACAAATCGAAAAAACAACTGACAAATTCATCAGAAACAAATCAATTTCAAAAGCACGCGAAAGTTATCGCGTTTCTGCTGAACAAAAAGAAATTCTTGCAAAGATGAGAATATAAAAAAACACGGTTTTCCGTGTTTTTTATTTTTGTTCAAATAATTTTTTTGTATGCTCAATTGCTGTCGCGGAAATTTCTTTCGCGCCGTCAATCAGCCTTGCGACTTCCACAATCGCCTGCTCATCGTCCAAAGTATGCACTTTTGAAATCGTTTGTCCATCAACAACATTTTTCTCGACAAGCAAATAATTATTCGCCTTTGAAGCGACAACTGGTGTGTGCGTTATGCAAATCACTTGGGTGAATTTTGAGATGTTTGCAAGTTTTTCAGCAAGTCTGCCCGCAGTGTGTCCGCTTATTCCAGCGTCAATTTCATCAAAAACAACTGTTTGAACACGCTCACTGCCAAGCATAACGTTTTTGAAAGCAAGCAATAATCTTGAAAGTTCTCCACCTGATGCGGTTTTGTGCAAATCTTTGATTTCTTGTCCAGCATTTGCTGAAAACATGAATTTTACACCATCAAACCCCTTTCGTGAAAAGTCAGTTCTCTCAAAATTGACCTTAAAATTCGTCCCCTTCATTTCAAGGTCGTCAAGTTGGGATGTAAGTTTGTTTTCAAGAATTTGTGCATATTTCTTTCGCTCAACACTCAATTTTTCACACAAATCAGCAAGTTCATCTTGCTTTTTCGATTTTTCCCCATTGAGTTTTTCAAGCAAAAACTCGCTGTTTTCAAGGTCATCAAGTTGTTGTCTGCATTTTTCACAATATTCCAAAATATTCTCAATTGTTCTGCCATATTTTCTCGACAAACTCTTGATCACATCCAAGCGATTGTCAATTCTTTCAAGTTCTCTTGGGTCAAATTCGGTGTTATTCTTGATTGTTTCCAATCCATCCACAACATCCTTGATTTCATAATAACAACTGTCAATACGCGTTTGAAGTTCCGCGATTTCGTTGAAATTTGAAAGTGATTGAAGTTCACTCTTTGAGTCATACAAAAGTCCAACAACATTTTCCGTCTGACCTTCCAATTTTGACAAAACACTGCTCAATTTTTCAAAAATATTTTCAGCGGAAGAAATAAACTCAAATCTTTGTTTAAGTTCGTCATCTTCCCCAACATAAAGGTTTGCCACCTCAATTTCCTGCACTTGAAATTGAAGCAAATCTTTTGTTCTTTCACGTTGCTGACTGTTTCCACCAAGTTCGGCAATCTTTTTGTCAATTTCTTTCAACTCATCAAAAACAATTTCAACCTGATTTTTAAGGTTCTCAACACTTTCTCCCGCAAACTTCTCCAAAAAAGAAAGGTGATTGCTTGGTTGCAAAAGTCCAACACTGTCATGTTGCCCGCAAAAATCCGCCAAAAGTTGTCCAATATTCTGCAAAATTTTGACAGTCACAGGAAAGCCATTGATTTTCACAGAAGACTTTCCTTCACAATTAAGAGTGCGCGTGATGATAAGTTCGTCATCAACATCAATCTCTTGTTCAGACAAAATTGCACGCTGTTCATCAGAAATATCATCAAAAACGGCGTCAACTCTCATCAAATTTTCACCAGAACGAAGAAGCCCCTTATCAGCCTTTGCGCCCAAAACAAAACTCAAAGCATCAATAATAATGCTTTTTCCTGCACCAGAAACGCCCAACAAACAATTGAAGCCGTTTTCAAATTCAATATTCTGTTTTTTTATCAACGCGACATTATTCAGCGTAAGAGATGTGAGCATCTTGCTTCCTCCAAGAGAGATTATACATCAAAAGAAAAAAAAGAGCAACTTAAATCAAAGCATAAGTTGATTTAATGTTGCCACAGATTCATTTGCAAGGGTGGTTGTCGGAAAGATGAGCATAACTGTGTCATCGCCGTATGTCGCGCCCATAAGTTCTGTCAAGTTCAGTTTGTCGATGAAAGAAGAAACGCTTGGAGCCATGCCTTTAATTGTCTTAATCACCGCCAAATTGAGAGCAGGCTTAACCGAAATGACACACTCTTTGAAAATTGATATGTATTTGTTTGAAACAACTTGCTGTTCGTTGCCAAGAATTGCGTATTTATATTTCCCGCTCGAACTCAAAATTTTTGTCAAACCCAATTCTTTGATATCACGAGAAATTGTGGCTTGAGTTATTTCAAAATTTGCATTTTTCAATTCTCTTGCCAACTCTTCTTGAGTTTCAATCTCCTTTGTTGAAATCAATTCCAAAATTTTTGATTGTCTTGCACTTCTTGCCATGACCTCTCCTTCAAATCGCTACACATCCGTATTTTAG
>CAYOEW010000016.1:0-17769 GCA_964403245.1 uncultured Lachnospiraceae bacterium | reverse complement strand
GAGATTTTTTCGAATTTCGCCAGAACAAAGGGGTCAAAATTATATATTCATTTTGTCAAAATTTTATCTGTCTTTATAGGTCTTTTTGAATTTTTGCTGTCTTTCCCAAATTGACATAACATATTTGTGTGGCAAAAGTTTCACCATTGCAGTTTGGGCTTTTGCAATGAAACCATAAAGCACGACATCTTTTCTTTTCATTGCTCCTTTCATGGCTTTCTTAATGAGCTTTTCAGGGTCATACATTGCAACATACTTTGTGATGACCTGATTTTTTGCATTTGTTTTTGTTGCTCTGTCAAAGAAAGCAGTTTTTGTCCAATATGGGCAAAGGCAGGTCACACTGATTTTGCGACTTTTGAGTTCTCTGTTCATTGCGCGTGAGAATGAAAGAACATACGCTTTACTTGCGCCGTAGACAGCAATATATGGAATTGGTTGGAACGCTGCAATTGAGCCAAACTCAACAATTCGTCCACCTTCTTGCATATATGGAAGAGCAAGCAAAGTGAGATGTGTGAGTGCTTTGCAGTTAAGGTCAATCATTCCCAGTTGTGATTGCAAACTGATTTCATCGTATCTTCCAAATTTTCCATATCCACTTGCGTTGACAAGCCAATCAATGATTGCATTTTCGTTTTTGAGTTCATCTTCAATGATTTTGAAACTCTTGTCTTTTGTCAAATCCAAATCAAAGAATTTGAAAGGTGTTTTAAGTTCATTTTTCATTGTTTCAACATCGTCAGTTTGAAGAGCAACACCCCAAATTTCGTCCAAACCGAGTTTGTCGATTTCATAGCAAAATCTTCTTCCCATTCCAGAAGATGCGCCAGTGATAAGTGCAATTTTTTTCATAATTTCTCCTTTTAAGTTGATTTTAACACTATTTTGTGATTTTTCCAAAAGAAAGTGAGCATATTTTTCAACAAACTTTCGCTGTTCGTTGACTTTTCGACAATCTTTTGATAAAATCTTATTAGCAGACAGTCTAGGGGGCGTATGGAAAACATTATCACATTCAGTGGGCAAAATGTTCAACTTTTCAGCAAAGTTAAGATACAAAATTTTTCAGCGAAAACTGCTCTTATTGTGCCAGAAACTCACAATGCAATTTTGGTTAAAGATGGACAGATGCTCCAAACTCTTTCTTCTGGAAAATATTTGATAAGTCAGTTTGCTGACATAAAATCACAGTCAGAGCTTGAAGTTTTGTTTATGTCAAAAACCGCAAAACTCAATTTGATGTGGGGGACTGCCAACAAGTTTTTGATGTATGATGCAACGTTGCAAGAAAACTATCATCTTGGAATGAGTGGAGATTTTGATGTTCAGATTGGCGACCCAAGAAAGTGTTATCTCTATCTTGTCGGGGCGGATGAAGATTTGACAAGCACAGCGTTGCAAGAACGCCTTATGACCACAGTGATTTCTGTTGTTGAGAATGTTGTTGTGGAATATGTTGAACAAAACAAGGTGCTCTTCAATCAAGTTTCGGTGTGCAAAAGAGAAATTTCTTCACAAATTCAAAAAGTTTTAAATCAAAAACTTATGAGCAGTTATGGAATTGCGGTTTTTTCCTTCAATATTGCAAACATTATCATTGAAGATGAAGATATGGAAAAATTGAAAAAACACTATCATGAACTCAAATCTTCGGACAACTTTGTTTGCAGACAATGTGGGGCTGGACTTTCCGAAAATGACAAATTCTGTTCGTCTTGCGGAAAGAGGGTTGAAATTGGGAAGAAATGTCCAAATTGTTTCACAGAAAATTCAGATGAAGCAAAATTTTGTTCAGGTTGTGGACAAAAACTTTAAAAGGGGGATTATATGTGGTTTTATATCGTACTTTTGGTTGCAATTTTGGGAGTGGCGACATTCTTCATTTGCAAAGAATACATCAAAAAAGGTGACAAGAAAAACGAAGGCAGTCGTGGAATAATCAAAAACAAAAAGACAATTGAAAACATGGTTGCAAATGTTGAGAGCATCATTGTTTATGCAGACGGAAATGATGTGCTTTGTCACAGACTTGTTGAACTCAAAGACAACATAAGATTTTTCAACCCAAACACAAATTCAAGAGTTGCAGTTGTTGACACAAAGATTGCAAACAAACTTGATGACCTGAAAATTGTTGTTGCAAAAGACAACACACAAGAAACATGTTTCAGACTTTTGGAAGAAGTGGAAGCGTATGTTTTGGAAAGAAAAAAGGAAGAGATTAACTGATGAAAAGAGAATATCGAGCGTCACAAAACATTTCGCCAGAAGACGAAAAAAAGATTTTGAATGAATTGAAACTTGGATATTTAAATCTTTCTGACGGTGCATTCGAACAGGCAAAATTGTGTTTTACAATTGCGTTGCAATATGACAGCAGATGTGCGGATGCTTATTGGGGATTGATGCTTGTGAAATTCCAAATAAAAAACGAAGACATTTTGGAAAGCGAACCATTGACATACAAGAGTGCGACATCTTTGCCTGAATGCCAAAAGGCGTTGGAATTTGCAGAAGAAAAACAACTTGCACAATTTGAAGGGTTGCTCGAAAGAATTGTAAAGATAAATCAAGGGGACAACTATTAAGGAGGAAATATGTGGTGGCCATTTAAGAGAAACAAATTTAAAAGATTAAACAGAGAAGACCTTGTAAATTCGATTTGTGAACTTGAAAGACAGGAAAGAACTGCTGAAGCAGAAGTTTTCCAAAAAATCAAAGAAATCGATGCTCTTATTGAGAAAGGAAAAAAGGAAAAGAACAAAGATTTGCAACTTTTCTACGCAAAAAAGATTGGGCACTTGAATGAAGAGAAACAAGTTTGCATGGAAAGGGGAATGTATTTGCTTTACAACATTCGCCTTATGAACAAGTTGAAGGATGCATATGACAGCAACACTTTCTTCAAAACACAAACAAAAGTTCCGCTTTCAGAACTTTTGATGGACCAAAGAAGATTGGCAAAATTTTTGAATGGAGCACTTGAAACAAGAATTGCATCCGAAGACATTTTGACAAGTGCGGATGAAGTGTTTGCAGAAGTTCAGTCAGCATATGATGTCAGCCAGCCAATTTATGGGGTTGGAAAAAATGAAGATGAAATTTTGACAATGTTTGAACAAGAAGAAGCACTTAATGATCAACAGGAACTTGAAGGTGAAAAAGCCGAACCTGTGAAAAAAAGAAAAGCAAAAATGGAGGAATAAAAAATGGGACTTTTCAAATCAAAACAACAAAAGGAAATTGAGAAAAAGATGCTTATCAAGCGCACAATCAACACAATGAACAAGCAAATCAATCGCTTGGAAGACCAAAAACAAGTGTTTATTGATGCTGCAAAGAGAGCAAAACAAAAGGGATTGGATGCACAATTCAATTTGGCTCTTTCGGGCTATAAAATGACAATCCAACAACAAAGAAGAGCACAAGAAATGCTTCTTAACTTTGAAATCACGGCACAGATGAAGGATGTAACCATGATGACATCCGAATTTTTGCGTGGAATGAGTGATATTTCAAAAGAAATGACGCGCCTTGCCGATGCAAAAGAATTTGCAAAAATTCAAGCACAATTTGAACAAGCAATGGTTGCTGTTGAAACACAAACTGACCAAATGGACAACTTCATGGAAATGAGCCAAGAAACTTTCTATAATCAAGGAAGAGATAAGACTGGAAAAATGTCTGATGAAGAAATTGAAAAATACATAATGGAACAGGCATCACAGGATGAACTTTCATCTGAAAACATTGACAAAGAGATGGAAGAACTCAAAAAGAAAATCGAAAACGAAAGCAAATAGGACGGAAAAAATATGACGCAACCAAGCATAACTGTTCTTTCTGACACTTTTGAACTTTACATGAAAAAGGGAAAGGAAGCAAAAGAAAAAGGGAATATATCTCTTGCAAAGAGAAATTTTCTTCTTGCAAGTCAGACAATGATGCAGATGGCGAAGCAAAGTCAAGGAAAACTCAAACAGGTGAGAATGGACAGAGCAAGAAAACTTGTTGAAATTTCCGACAACTTGTCAAAGACACCAGTAAAAACTCAAAAGAAAGAAAATACAGAAGAAGATGATGATGTCAAGAAATGGCAAACCGCAAAAATTCCAGACATCAGATTTTCGGATGTTGCCGGGCTTGAAGATGTCAAAAAAGCAATCACAATCAGAATGATTAACCCAATCAAATATCCAGACAAATACAAAATGTATGGAAAAAAGACGGGCGGTGGAGTGCTTTTGTATGGCCCACCGGGAACAGGAAAAACGATGATTGCAAAAGCGATTGCAAACGAAGTTGGTGCAAAGTTTTATGCTGTCAAAGGTTCTGATATTGTCAGCAAATGGGTTGGTGACAGCGAAAAGAACATCAATTCACTTTTTGAAGAAGCAAACAAACAGGACCGCTCAATCATATTTATTGACGAAATGGACAGTTTGATTGGAAAGCGTGGAGTTGACACTCACAATGACAAACGAGTAAATGAATTCTTGCAACAAATTGATGGTTTTGCTGGCAGAAATCCAAATCTTTTGCTTTTGGGTGCAACAAATCGCCCTTGGGATATTGACAGCGCTGCAATGCGTTCGGGAAGATTTTCACAAAAGATTTATCTTCCACTTCCAGATGCGCCTGCAAGAAAATTTATGCTTGAAAAAAATATGAAAAATGTTCCTGTTGCGGAAGATTTTGACATTGACAAAATTGTTGAAGCGACAAATCTTTACAGTGGCGCAGATATTGAAGAACTTTGTGACAGAGCAAAGGATGAACCACTTCTCAAAGCGATTGCGACAGACAGTGTTGTTGCAGTCACAAACGCAGATTTTGAAAAAGTTTTGAAAATTTTTCCACCAAGCGTAACAGCAACAGAGTTGGAAGAGTTTGAAAAATATAATCGTGAACTTGGGACGATAAAGAACAAAAAATAAAGGATTTTAATGAGAGAAAGAGCGTGTAAAAATTGTGGTGGGAAGAGTTATGAAGTGGTTGGACAAAACATGGTGAAATGCCAGTTTTGTGGAACACTTTATGTTGATGAACATGCATCAAAAGAAGAAGAAGTGCTTCTTGTTGGTGCATATGAACTTGCCCGAGAACAAAAATTTGATGAAGCGATCAAGGAATTTGACAAAATTCTGACGCTTTATCCTCTTTCTTTTGAAAGTTTTTATGGAAGATGTCTTGCAAGACACAAAATTGTTTTTTACACCAGCAGAGTGACGAAAAAACCGCGTTTTTTTGGCGATGAAATTCCTTCAATTTTGGAAGATGAAGACTTTTTGTCCGCAGTAAAAAATGCACCTGCAGAAGTGATAAAAACATATCAAGACCAAGCAAAAAAAATTGAAAAACTGCATGAAACATATCTTGAAAACAAGGACACAACTTTTGATGTTGTTCTTGCTGACCCGCGTCTTGACAAAGAAAACTCAACCACATTGCAGGGTGTTGAAAATTTGCAAAAAGAAGGAATTAAGACATATTTCCTTCAACAGCTTAAAGAAAAAGAAAACGAGACACTGACTTTCATTGCATTGAAAACTTGCAAAGCGTTTGTCATGTTTGCAAACGACAAAAAAGGATATGAGAATGCAGAAATTAAAAATTTGTATGACAGATATCTCTATTTCATGTCGTTAAGAGAAAAATCAAGGACAAGCCTTATTTTGTGCTTAAACAAGGAGAAAATTTCAATTTCGGAACTTCCTGAACAATTTTCTTCTTGCAAAAATCCTTTGGATTTGAATTCATCATCGTTTATTGAAGATTTTGTTGCGCGTGTCAAAGAAGAAATCATAAACACGACCGAAGAAATTGCAAAAATTGAAACTGTGATTGTGGAAAATTCAACTCCACAAAAGAAGGAATATGTTGATGTTGAAAACATTCAGCCGACCGAACTTGGACACTATCATGTTGACAATGTGAAACTCACCGAAGAAAACAAAATCAAATGGATGTTTTTGGCACTCAAAAATGGAGATTTTCAGTCAGCAGAAGAAGTTCTCAAGGCGGAACTTTCAAAAAATGCTGTTTCATCGGATGTGCTGTTGGCACAGATGATGCTCAAGAGAAAAATAAGAACCCAAGAAGAACTTTTCTCATCCATTGCAAATTTTCAGGACAAGGATGAAATTGACAAAATTCTTGCCGTGTCAAGCAAGGAGTTTGCGGAGTATTTTGTTGACAGCGTTGAGAAGTTGATTGAAAGATTGGATAATGTTGACCACTATAACAAATATCTTCTCTATTTTGCTGGATTCAGCACGCCGAATCGTGAAGACTTTGTGAAAATGGCTGAAAACAAAGCGGTCGAAACTCAAGATGAAGAATTGATCGAAAAAGTTTTGAAGTGTTTCAAACCTGAAGAAGTTGACAGGTTTATAAATTTCTATTTTATGCTTGCTCAAAAGACGGATGACAGGTCATATTATGACAAAATTCTTCAAATTGACGAAGGTCACGAACAAAGCAACATGGCACTTTTGCTTTCTCGTTTCAAGACAAATGAAGAACTTTTGAACTATCGAAACAAGGAAGAAATTGAAGAAATATTCAAGTTTTTGAACGAACAGACCCGCACAAGATTTGTCAAAGCGGTCATCAACATGATTTTGCCGGTTGCATTTCTTGATTTACAAAAAGCGCAAGCGCAGTTTGATTTCTATCTTTCCTATGTCACAGACAATGAAAGTTTGGTTGAAATTTTGAGAGAGATTTCCATCCAACTTCAAAGAATGAGATTTTTCAAACTTGCGGAGAGATACATCTCAATTGCGATTTCGAAAAAACCGGATGTTGCGGAATTTTATTGGCTTTTGATTTCAATCAAGGCACATTGCATAAGTGACAGCGAAATGATTATGACAATCAACAAAATCACGCAGTTTCCAGAATGGGAAACACTTTTGTCTGTTGCTGATGAGAAAGAAACTGAAAAATACGCTTCAATTGCAAGCAAAATAAATTTGTATGAAGGCCAAAAAATCCCAATCAAAGAAGAATTTTTGGATAAAAATCAAATTTTGGTAAAACTTAAAGCATTTTTGCTTCGAAATGAAAAGATTTTACTTGAAATGCAAAAACAGGATGAAAAGTTTAAGCGAGGAGTGAATTATTACACTCTTCAAATCCAACCATTTTATGATTATCTTAAAAAACTTGAAACTGTTGAAACGCATACGGATTTTGAGGATGTTTCAAGAAAAATATTCACAAGACTTGACCTTTTGAATCTCAATTTGAATGCTTCAATCAATGTCACACATCTTTTGAGTCGTGAAGAAGGATTGAAGGTTGCAAACAGTGTTGCAACATCGCAAGCGCCAATTGAAAAACTTTCAAGTGAAACGAAAACTGGTGGACATAAAAAATTTTGGATGAATTTTTCGATTGGGATGTTGGGATTTTTGCCAACTTTGTTTACAGCACTTTTGCTTTTGATTACAATCATCATGCCAAAACAGGTGTATTTGTATTTCAGTCAAAATTTCTTGATTATCAGTTTGATTTATTGTGTCGCACTTGGAATGTGTTGTTTTGGAATATTCTCAATCAAAAAACACACACTGTCCAAGAAGTGGAAATGGGTAAATTTGTCAATTTTTTCTGTTGCGTGTCTTAACATTTTCCTGTTTGCCTTGGGATTTTATTTCATTCCAAAGACCTTGGAAATTTCGACTGCATCAGAATTCAATACTCTTATTCATAACGCGCCATTTTCAAAATTTGTTTTGGAAGAAGACCTTGATTTGTCAAATATTGATTGGAAAACGGTCAATTTCACAGGTTCACTTGATGGACAAAATCACACGATTGAAAATCTCAAATTCAGCACAAACGCTTCAATGTTTGGAAGAAACAGCGGTGAAGTTTGCAACTTGAACATCGTTCTTGCAGAAAAAACATATAAAACGGGCTTTTCCCCAATTGCAAGAACAAACAGCGGAACGATTGAAAATTGCAGTGTGTCTGGAACAGTCACCCTCATTCTGAATGAAGAAATGGTTTCCGGAGGTTTGGTTGCGACAAACAATTCAATAATCAAAAATTGCACAGTAAATTTGACAATCACTTTGCAAACAAGCAAAACATTCACATTTGGTGGAATTGCTGGCGTTTCGGAAAAAGTAAGAGATGATGCACAAATTTTGAAGTGTGAGTCAAATGTTACGCTTGATGCTGAGTTGCAAAATTCGGATGAGTTGAATTTTGGCGGTTTGGTCGGAAAGAATTATCAAACCGTGTCACGTAGTCAATCAAATATTGATGTAACAATCCATGGAACAGCACAAAATGTTGTTGCAGGCGGGCTTTTTGGAAAAGCATATGTTGGAAATGAGAACAATTTTGCGATTGGAAAATTTGATTTGAAAAATCTTAATTCGACAGGATGCTTTGGTGGACTTGCTGGGGAATATAAAAATTCAAACAGAATTTCAAAAATTTCTCATTCATATGCAATTGTTGAAATTGAAGGACATGAAAGGTTTACAACTGGAAGTTTGGTTGGAAATCTTGAAGGATATGTTGACTCCTGTTTCTCAAACCAAGGACTTGGTTTTTATGGAACAAAAATTTTACAAGCGGACGCAACAAATTGCCAAACGCTCTATTCTGGATACTATAATTCAAACCTTGGGTTTGACACTGAAATTTGGCAAATTTCAAACGATGAATATCCAAAACTTAAATAAAAATGTCGAATTTTTATATTTGGCATTTTTATTTTTTGTTAACATATAAATTTATAGTTGACAAGTCAACATGTTTTATGTTATTATCATGTCTGTTGACAAGTCAACCTGATTTTTTGGTTGATTTTTCTTGAAATAAAAATTCTGTTTCATTATAATATTAAAATGAATTGATTTGCGAGGTAAAAGATGTTTAAACTTCTTAAAAATCTTAAATGGATTGATTATCTTTTTGTTTTGGTCGTTGCGGGGCTTGTTGCACTGCAAGTTTTTCTTGATTTAAAACTTCCAAGTTTTACTCAAAACATCATGAATGAACTGGGGCAATTGAAATATGGAAATGAAGTAAGTGTTCACTCAATTTTGATTAACGGTGGATACATGCTTGCCTGCGCTTTTGGAAGTCTTGCAAGCGCGATATGTGTCGGTTTTTGCACATCAAACATTTCGTCAAGACTTGCATATAATTTGCGCGGAAAAGTTTATAACAAAATTCAGGGGTTTTCCTTGGCAGAAATCAACAAATTTTCCACTGCAAGTTTGATTACAAGAACAACAAATGACATCACACGTGTTCAACAATTCGTTGCAATGGGCATGCAAGCAATCATCAAAGCGCCAATTTTGGCAATCTGGTCACTTGTGATTGTGCTTAACAAAAACTGGCAATGGTCGACAGCGTTGGGTGTTGCGATTGGAATTTTGCTTATTCTTGTGATTATCATTGTCACAATTGCGATTCCAAAATTCAAAAAAATCCAATCAATGACTGATGACGTAAACAGAATTACAAGAGAAAATCTCACTGGAATCAGGGTTATCCGTGCATCGAATGCGGAAGGATATCAAAACGCCAAATTTGAGAATACAAACGAAAAACTCACAAAAACAAACTTGTTTGTAAGCAAAGTTATGGGAATTATGAGCCCTGGAATGAATCTTATTATGAGCGGATTGACTCTTGCGATATATTGGATTGGGGCATACATTGTGCAAAACGACGCTGACATTGCAGTTATGTCAACGTTTATGCAATATGGAATGCAGGTCATCATGGCGTTCATGCTTTTGATTATGATTTTCATCATGCTTCCGCGAACGCTTGTTTCAGCAAAAAGAATAAATGCAGTTTTGGACACAAACGAAGTGATTGTAAACGGAGATTATGTTGATGAGCATTTTGATGGTCAGGCGTCAGTTGTGTTTGACCATGTTTCGTTCAAATATCCCGATGCTGACGAATATGTTTTGAAGGATATAAGTTTTGTTGCAAATGAAGGAGAAACAATTGCTTTTATTGGCTCAACTGGAAGCGGAAAAAGCACTCTCATCAATCTTATTCCAAGACTTTATGACGCCACAGAAGGAAACATCATTATTGATGGTGTGAATGTGAAAGACTATGACCTTGAAAACTTGAACAAAAAAATTGGATATGTTCCACAACGCGGTGTTCTTTTCAGCGGGACGGTGAGAAGTAATATTGATTTTGGTGATAATAATGCTGATGAAGCGACAATCAAGGAGTCAATCAAAATTGCACAGGCGTCAAACTTTGTTTCAAGAATGAGCAATGGAATTGACAGTCCAATCGCACAAGGCGGAACAAATGTTTCTGGTGGACAAAAGCAAAGACTTTCCATTGCCAGAGCGATTGCAAGAAAACCGGAAATATTCATTTTTGATGACAGTTTTTCAGCACTTGACTACAAAACCGACAGAAAACTTCGCACATCATTGAAAAAACATACAGAAAAAGTGACGAAATTCATTGTGGCGCAGCGAATTGGCACAATCAAAGACGCTGACAAGATTATTGTGCTTGACAATGGAAATATGGTTGGAATTGGCACTCATGAACAACTTCTGGAAAATTGTTCAGTATATCGTGAAATTGCTCTTTCTCAACTTTCAAAGGAGGAATTGTAAAATGCCACCAATCAGAAAAACAACCACAACCGGAAAGGCGGAAAAAGGCTCTTTCAAAAAATCAATGGGAAAACTTTTAAAATATTGCAAAAGATATTGGGGCTGGATTATTGTTTCAATCATAATCGGTGCAATTGCAACTGTTTTCCAAATTATTGGACCGGACAAGATAAGTGAAATCACAAATCTCATCAACCAAGGAGTTTATTTGGGTGATATGGGAGTTGTGATTGGTGAGATAACGCGAATTGCAATTTTCTTGCTGTGCATATATGCTTCGGGTGCAGTTCTTTCGTATTTTCAGCAATACATCAGTGCAGTTGTGACGCAAAAAACGGTCAGAAGATTAAGACAGGACATTTCAAAGAAAATTAACAGACTTCCACTTAACTATTTTGACACGCATTTGCATGGTGATGTTTTGAGTTATGTGACAAACGATGTTGACACAATTTGGCAGAGTTTGGATGAAAGCATTGGAAGTCTTATCTCAAACATAATTTTGTTTGTTGGTGTTCTTATCATGATGTTCATAACCGAATGGATTATGGCGTTGACTGTGATTGGAACAACAATTCTTGGATTTGGTTTTTCGCTTATTTTCCTTACAAAATCACAAAAATATTTCAATCAAAATCAAAAGAACATTGGGGAACTCAACTCTCATATTGAAGAAGTATATTCTGGGCACAATGTTGTTCAACTTTTCAATGCAAAAGGACAGACAGAAAAAGAATTTAACAAAATCAACAAAAATCTTCTTAACACCGGTTGGAAATCACAGTTCATTTCTGGTGTGATGGGTCCAATCATGGGATTTGTTGGAAACTTTGGATATGTTGCAGTCTGCATCGTTGGGGCAATTCTTGCAAGTCAGCGCGGAATTTCATATTTCGGAACAATTATCGCATTTATGATTTATGTCCGCTTATTCACAAATCCTCTTTCACAAATTGCTCAATGTTTGACAAGTTTGCAATCTGCTTCCGCTGCCAGCCAAAGAGTGTTTGCATTCTTGGAAGAGGAAGAACTTGCTGATGAAACAGACAAGAATGTGACAATTGAAAATGTCAAAGGAAATGTTGAATTTGACCACATCAAATTTGGTTATAATCCAAACAAAATCATCATAAAAGACTTTTCTGTGGACGTGAAAGCTGGGCAGAAGGTGGCAATTGTTGGGCCGACTGGCGCAGGAAAAACCACACTTGTGAATCTTCTTATGAGATTTTATGAAGTAAATTCCGGTGACATCAAAATTGATGGAACATCAATCAAAGACATGAAAAGAGAAGAAGTTCACAAACTTTTCGGCATGGTTTTGCAGGATACTTGGCTGTTTGAAGGAACAATAAAAGAAAATTTGTGCTACAACAACGAGAATGTCACAGATGAACAAATTTATGAAGCCTGCAAGAGTGTAGGTGTTGATCACTTCATTCAAACACTCTCTCACGGCTACGACACGATGATTGACGATGCAGTCAATCTTTCAGCCGGTCAAAAACAGCTTCTAACAATTGCAAGAACGATGATTGCAAATCGACCGATGGTAATTTTGGATGAAGCAACAAGTTCGGTTGACACAAGAACGGAAATTTTGTTGCAACAGGCGATGGACAAAGCCATGGAAGGAAGAACATCTTTCATTATTGCACACCGACTTTCAACAATCAAAAATGCCGATGTGATTTTGGTGCTTAAAGATGGAGATATCGTTGAAAGCGGAAATCACGAACAACTTCTTGCAAAGAATGGTTTCTATGCTGATTTGTATAACAGTCAATTTGAAGAAGAATAAAAATGAATAAAAAGAAAATGAAACACACAAAATAACCACAAAAGGTGGTGAATTATGCGTGTTCTTTTCTTTATTTTTGGAGTGCCGATGATGATTTTGTCTTTTTTTGAAGCAATTGATGTTTTGCCATATGTTCAAAATTTGAGTGTGATTGCTGACGGAAAAACGATTGAACTGACTCAAGAAGAACAGGAGTCGCTGATGCAGTCTGTGAACGAATTGTTCGAAAATTCACACACGATGCCGGCTTTTGGAGTTGTTTTTGATGAAATGTTCAAAGAACAAACACAAAATGGATATTTTGTTTCAATGAAATTTCCACATCTTATGGAGATCAACGATTTGCCATTTGATGAACTTGTTTTTCAAGTTTCTCCGGATTTTTATGGTTTTAATCTTATGCGTGGAGTCAAGGGAGTTTTTCAGGGCAGATGTATTTTTATCAACTTGCAAAACAAAACAATGAGTGAGTTTTATGAAAAATTGACAAACTTGGAGAGTGTGAAAAACGCAAGTATTGATGAAAGTGACAAAGAAACAACTGAAGTTGAAGAAAATCAAGGTGAAAATCTTGAAGTAAGTAATGAAGAAATTTCAGAAAATTTCCAAGCAGAAGAAAAACAAGCTGACGAAGAAATTGTGAAAAATCAGAATTTGTAAAAAGTTTTTAAAGTGATTATTTGCATGAAAAAATGACAAAAATCAAAACATGGATTATTTTCTGCTTGGATTTTTGTTATTTTTTTGTTTTGTGGGGTTTTACAAAGGTTTTCTTTCGTCGTTTTCTTCGTTGATATCAACATTTTTCCTTGTTGCGATTTCTTGGAAATTGAGCCCAATTATTTCAAGAAACTTTGATTTCTCTCCAATTCTTGAAAAGACATTAAATTCATTTTTACCGGGGAAATTTACAGATATTTCTCAATTTAACGCACAGATTTCGCAAAAAAACAATATTTTTTCATATTTTTTGAGTAAAATTCTGTCAAATATTTATTTTGAAGGAGAAATGACGGCTGGTCAAATTTTGAGTCCAACATTAAATAATTTTCTCGCAAAGATTGTTGCTTTTTTGATTATTTTTATTATTTTGATAATTGTGTTTAAAATAATAAAAAAAATTCTCAACAAAGTTGTTGGAATTTGTGGTTTTTCATCTTTAAACAGACTTTTGGGTGGTGTTGTTGGGATTGCAAAGGGATTTGTGTTGTTTCTTCTTTTCTATGCGATTTTTTGTGGGATTGCAAATTTTACATTAAACGAAAATATGTTGAATTTTGTTCAATCTGGTGTGTTTTCAAGCAAAATATATCAAAAAATCACTGAAATAATCATTGAATTTTTGTGAAAATAATCAAAAGTTCAAGTCATAAAAGATATGAGTAAAATCTTCTGTTTGTGATGTGTCGGAAATTTGTGTGGTGATTTCGTCGTTGTCGCGCTTTTTGTCATCAGTTTTTGTTTTGAGATTGATGATTATCCCAACTTCCACGATAATTGCAATAAACAAAAGAACAATCAATATGACTGCAACAATTTGAAAGGCGCTATATTTCTCGAGTAATTTTTTCATTTTCTTTTGTCCTTAACTTATTGTAACATTTAATGATTGGATTTGCAACAAAATTGTTTATTAAAAATCTTTGAATTGCAAATGAAATAAAAAATCCTAAAATGGCAAAAATTCGAATTTCTCCATAATTTTCAAATAGGTTTATCATGAAAAACACAAAAAAAATCGCAAAAGTTGAGAAAAAATGGCTAATTTGTGTGAGAATTTTGTTGTTTTTTGTTAAAAAACAAAATATTTTTTGAAAATCGAAAATAAATCCACAAAAGAAGCCTGAAATTGAGAGTATGAGAAAAACATGTGGTTGTGTTGTGACGGCGTATAGCATCATTTGAAAAACCTTTTAATTAAACTTGTTTTTTCTGTCTTGTGGGCATATTTGATTCCGGAAATTTCCCCTTTAAAACACACTTCTTTGTTTTCAAGGTCGAGTTTTGTGACTTCAATGTTTGTTCCGCTGATGATTATGTTGCAATCTCCAACTTCCACGACACCTTGACTGTTTGTCGTTGACACAACTTTTGTCGCGTTTGTGATTTTTATGTTTTTTCTGTCGATAATTTCAATAATTTCCATATTTTTTGTCCTTTTTTCTTTTTTTTGAAGATGAGATTTGTTATAATCATTATATGAATAAAAAATCAGTAATAGTAGAAAAAGACAGAAAAATTGCATCAATAATCCAAGATTTTGGATTTTCTTTTGCTGATGTAAACAAAATGTTGAGAAACAAAGATGTCAAAATCAACGGAAAAAGCATAAAAGAAAATATTTTGATTGAAAGCGGGAGTAAAGTGACTTTTTTCTATTCTGACAATATGCTTGAAAAGAAATATGAGATTGTTTTTGAAAATTCGGATGTTATTGTTGTGTATAAGAGTGCAGGAATTGAATCTGACGGCGAAAAAGGTCTTGAAAAAATTTTAAACGCAATTGCGGTTCACAGATTGGACAGAAACACTGAAGGTTTGATGATTTTTGCAAAAAATCAAAAGTCTGCAAATCTGCTTTTGAACGCATTCAAGAAAAAACTTGTTCACAAGACATATGTTACAGAAGTCGTTGGGCGTTTTGACACAAACAAAACATATTCTGCATTTTTGGTTAAAGACAGCGAAAATGCAAAGGTTTGGGTTGAGGAGAAAAAAGTAAAAAATTCCTTACCAATTGAAACTCGCATCAAAACACTGAAAGCGGGGAATGAAAGCAGTCTTCTTGAAGTGGAACTTTTGACAGGAAAAACCCATCAAATAAGAGCACATTTATCATTTTTGGGACACGCAATTATTGGTGATGGGAAATATGGAAAAAATGAAAATAATAAAAAATTCCAGCAAAATCGTCAAAAACTTGCGTGTTTCAGGTTAAAATTTGATTTTGTTGGAATTGAAGGAATTGACAACAAGGAATTTGTGAAAAAACCAAAATGGATGATTGAGAATTTGTAAAACTGATTTTGACACAATATGATTTGCTTTTTCATAAATAAAAAAATGAAAAACAAATTTTACAGAACAAATTCATATTATGAAGGATTGCTTCAAAATTTGTATGCAGGAACGACTGGATGCTTTTTGTCGTTTATGACTTTTTTCTATCAATACAATCAAAGTGTTGTCCTTGCGCCAGAGCATTCGGAATGTTTTGAAAAAATTTATGTTTTTGAACTTGAAAATTGTAAAATTATCAGTGAAATGATCATAAAACTGGGCGGAGATAATAAATATTTTTCAAACACCAGAAAATTTTTGTGTGCGAATTCGGTCAACTACACCAAAAATTTTGCAAAAATCTACCTGAATGACATTGAACTTTTGGAAATTGGCCTTATTGAAGTGAAAAATATTTTTGAAAAAATTGAATTTCGAGAGATTAAAGAAAAACTCAAAATAATTCTTGAAAATAAAAAAGAAGAAATAAAAATATTAAAAGAAAATTATTTTAAAAATAATTTAATTGATTAAAAAATGCAATTTTCTCGAGAAAAATGCAATTTTTTTATTATTTTTTTATTTATTTAATATTTTTTATTAAAAATCTTAAATCTCATTATTTACGCGGGATGTGGGTTTTTATTTATTTTTTTGAAATTATTTTTTTGCCAGAAATTGATTATATTTATAAATAAATTATATAATTTATTTTTCTTTGATTTTTATTTGATAAATTCGGGTGGTTAGTGTTAAAATAAAATATATAAAAATCCACTCATGCTGTGCCAAAGAAAATCAAGGAGAAATTCAGATGAAAAAATTTAACTTAATTTTCATGTCAATGATGACACTGATTCTTACAGGATTGTTGATGGCTTGTTCGTTCAAAGAACCACAAGTTAATTTCAGCCAAGAAGAAATTGTTGCTTCTGTCGGGGAGACGATTGACCTTGACAGTTATCTTTCTGTGAAGGAAGTTCAAAAGAAAGAACTTGAAGTTGCTGTTGCAAAGTCGGATTTGTTTGACATTTCTTCTCACAAACTCACAGCAAAGAAAAGTGGAAAAACTGACGTTTATGTTTTTTACAAAAAGAACATCCTTGCTTCAACAAAACTTGTTGTTCAGAAAAAGTTTGAAGCACCATCTCAATTTGAATTTGCAAACGGCACAATAAGTTGGAATGTTCCTGTTGGATATTTTGAAAACGAAAGCGTTCCGACAACCTCAAGAGAATATCTTGTTGAAGGAACAAAAATTACATACAAAGAAAATGGAGATGTGGACACTCAAACTCCGATTTCTCAAACTGTCACAGCAAATTCTTTCACTTTGACCGAACCTGGTGTTTATCGCCTGACAGTGAAAGCAAAGACATATGGATATTTTTCAGAGAGCAATCCTTCGTCCGAACAAACATTCAGTTTTGGTTATATGACTGAAACCCAATTAAGTTGGGACAGCAAAACATCTGTTCTTTCGTGGTCGGCTGTTGAGAATGCACTTTATCGTGTGAAATTGGACGGAGTTCTTTTGGACAGCAAACAAACAACGATATCAAAAGATTTGACTCCTTTCATGAAAAACAAGAATGAAGGTTCGCACACTGTCAGCGTGCTTGTTTATGACACAAACGGCATCAAACTCACGTGTGAGAGCCAAGTTTTGACTTTTGAAAAATTTGCAACACCACAAGCGAACTATGTCTTCTCTTCAGGCAAAGGTGGAGTTTTGAAAATTCGTCACACAACAGATGCATCAAAGATTCTTGTTGTTGCGACAAATGTGGAAAACTCACAAATCACAAAAACATACACTTTTGAAAATGCAGATGAAGACATTGAAACGATTTTACCAGAACTTGCATATGGACTTTATGATTTGACAATCAAGGCAATTGCAGATGAAGGAAACTTCTGTGAGAGTAATGTCTTGGATTTTGGAAAAGTTTACAAACTTGACAAACTTTCTGCAAACGGAATTGGAAACAACGAAAACACATCTTTTAACGTTCAAATTTCTGGCGCGGAGAGTTTGATTGACACAAATGTTTACGCATCAACAATTTCAAGCATGGCGACAGGACTTGGATGTGGAGAAACTGAAAAAAATGTAACATTCACAATTGGACAGGTTGGAAAATTTGAAACACAATTCATCCAAATGGCATCTGCAGAAAATTTGATGACCGGAGCGGTTGTTTTGAATTCTGACGCAAGTGAAAAAATGACCATCACAAAGTTGGCAGAAATTGAAAGTGTGACACATTCATATCAAACTGACAAATCAGTTTTTAGTTTTGACCCAGTTGAAAATGCAACTCAATATCA
>CAYOEW010000015.1:15019-18024 GCA_964403245.1 uncultured Lachnospiraceae bacterium | reverse complement strand
TATTCCAAATATTCTCTTCGCATTTTGTGTCGTTTTTTCGACAACGTCTTCAAAACTTATCCCTTTCAGACGCGCAATTTCGTCTGCAACATAAACGACATTTTTAGGTTCGTTTCGAGTCCCACGAAATGGCACCGGAGTCATGTATGGGCAGTCCGTTTCAAGCAAAATGTTCTCAATTGGAAGATTTTTTACAACTTCCTTGACATTTTTTGCGTTTGAAAATGTCACAACACCGCCAAACGAAAAAGAAAATCCCAAATCAAGCAAAATCTTCGCACTCTCCAAGCTTCCACTGTAACAATGCATCAAACTTTCCCTTTTTGGCGGATTATTTCTTATGATTTCAATTGTGTCACCCATGCTGTCACGACTGTGAACTTGAATTGGAAGATTGAGTTTGTTTGCAAGTTTGATTTGTTCGACAAAAACGGCTTTTTGCAACTCTTTATTCTTCTCAATTTCAAGGTCGCTCATTCCATCAAAAAAGTGATAGTCAAGTCCAATTTCTCCCACAGCCACAACCTTTTCAAAGTTCAATAATTCTTCAAACTTTTGAAAATTCACATCGCGCTCGTCTTCAAATTCTTCGCACACATTTTCAGGATGCAAGCCAACCGTTGCAAAAACATTTCTGTATTTTTTTGAAAGTTCAACCGCCTGTTTTGAAGATGAAAAATTGTATGAAGCACACACAATCTTTTTTACTCCACTCTCAAACGCTCTGGCAATGCAATCGTCAGTATCATCAAATTTTTCATCGCACAAATGTGCGTGTACATCAACAAGTTCCATATGTGATAGTTTATCAAAAAGCAAGAAAATAGTCAACTGATGTGGTCTTTTGTCAGTCGAAAACGCATAAATTCCTTATATGAACATGTTTTGGCTTTTCATGATGTTGGCAAGTATTTTTGTCCTTCTGCTGACAAACCCAAGTGTCATTTTGTCCGAAATGTTGAGCACTTCTGCTCAGGCACTTTCTCTTTGCGTTGAACTTTGTGGGGTTTATGCTGTCTGGCTGGGGATTATGGAACTGGTCGAAGCGAGCGGATTGGCGGAAAAACTCGCAAAGCTACTTCGCCCACTCATCAAAAAAATTTTCAAAGTGGACAACCCTGAAGTTCAAAAAATTTTGGCTCTTAACATGAGCGCAAATATGCTTGGACTTGGAAACGCGTCAACTCCCATGGGCATAAAAGCCATGAAAACTCTCGACGATGGAAGTGGAAAAGCAAATTTTGCGGTGATTATGCTTGTTGTTCTGAACGCAACTTCTCTCCAACTTTTGCCGACGACCGTCATCGGACTCCGGGCAAGCGCAGGAAGTTCAAATCCTTCTGACATCATTTTTCCAACCCTTATCGTCACACTTTTTACAACACTTTTGGGGATTTTTCTTGTTCATTTGATTGACAAAATCAAAAGGAAAAAAGCATGAGCGTATACATCATTCCAATCATTTTTTTGTTTATTTTTGTTTACAGCCTTTTCAAGCGCGTAAACACATATGATTCGTTTGTCAAAGGTGCAAAAGGCGCAATCAAACTTGTTGTCGACATTTTCCCTTTCGTTGCTTCAATTCTGATTGCTGTCAGTTTGTTACGTATCAGTGGAATAACAGATTTTTTGGCAAGGTCACTTTCACCAATTTTCAATTTCTTTGGAATTCCGCCCGAACTTTGCGAACTTGTTCTTCTTCGCCCATTCACAGGCAGTGGGAGTTTTGGGATTTTACAAAACATTTTCACAACCTATGGTGCAGACAGTTACATCTCTCGCTGTGCATGTGTGATTATGGGATGCAGTGAAACAATTTTTTATGTCGCAACGGTATATGTCAGCCAAACAAAAATCAAAAAACTTCTCTACGCCATTCCGGTGGCACTTTTTTGCAGTTTTATCGGAACAATTTTTGCGTGCTTAATTTGCAAAATAATTTAAAAAAACACCATTTTTTCGGTGTTTTTTGCATTTTTTTGTTTTAAAAATTTTTGGTGTGTAACTTTTCCAAATAATTCCCATTTCCTTCGTTTGTCACAAGGTTTGTGTGAATTTTTACGCCATTTTTCCCACCCTTAACCGCACGAATTACGACAAGTTTGATGTCGCCTTTTCCATTTTCGGTGAAAAACATTTCTTTGACTGTAAGTTTGTTTTTTGCACAATTTTCAATCAATTCAACCGAGCGCTCGGCAGTGTAACAGCAATAAAACTGACCACCATTTTTCAACATTTTTGATGCAACACGCGTCAAATCTTCACAAGACAAGCAAACTTGCTCTTTCGCAATTTTTTTTGAATTACTTTGTGGAAAATTTGTTTCCTTGAAATATGGAGGATTTGAAAAAACAACATCAACAGATTGAAAATACTTTTCAAAATTTTTTACATCATCACAAAAAAGTGTGATTTTTTCTTGCAAATTGTTCAAAATTATGTTTTTTTCGCATAATTTTGCCATTTTTTCTTGAATTTCAAATGCAAAAATCTTTTTTAAAGAATTTTTCGCCTGCACAAGAATTGAAATTACACCACAGCCAGCGCCAATTTCAACCGCAATATCTTCCTTCTTTATCTTTACAAAATTTGCAAGCACAACACTGTCAGATGTGAAGCAATAAAGTTCATCATCTTGAATTATTTTCAAATTTTTGCATTGCAAATCTTCAATTCTTTCGCTCACTTTTCTTCTCTCTTAAAATTCACATCTTCCAAAGCATATGTCTTAATCTCAACATCTTCGCCTTTGACAAACTTGACATCAACATTGCGCTTCAAAAGGTCGTTGTAAACAACAACTCCCCTTCCGTCTTTTGTTGAAACTTCTTTCCCGATTTTTGGCATGATTTTGAGCGCTTCGGCATATGTCGGATTTTCATACGCGATGCAACACATAAGTTTTCCACATAATCCACTGATTGATGCAGGATTAAGTGAAAGGATTTGATTTTTTGCCATTTTCATGGAAACATGGTCAAGTTCTCCCGCATTTTCAACGCAAC
>CAYOEW010000015.1:0-15009 GCA_964403245.1 uncultured Lachnospiraceae bacterium | reverse complement strand
ACATGGTCCAAAACCGCCCAACATTCTCACTTCATCTCGACTTCCAATTTGTCGAAGTTCAACACGTTTTTTGAGTGTTTCGGCAAGTTTTTTCACCAAATCGCGAAAATCCACGCGCGTTTCGGAAGTAAAATTGATGATGTATCTGCTGTTGTCATAACTTGCTTCAACTCTGACAATTTTCATTTCCAATTTTTGTTCTTTAACCACTTTTTTGACAATCGGTGTAAGTTTTGACGCTTCATTGTCAAATTCTTCCGCCTGCTTCACAATTTGGTCGCTTGCGCGCTTGATGACTTTTTTCAATGGACTCATCAAAGTGCTTGGGTCAATCAATTCTTTCTCTTTGATGACAACGCCAAGGTCGGCACCTTTTTCTGTGTCAACAATGACATATTCCCCGCGTTTAAGTTCAAATCCATTCGGGTCAAAGGAATATATATGAATTCCATTCTTAAATTTTATCCCAACAACTTCTATTTGCATAAAAATTTTACCTCCAACATTTTGAGCAGGAAATTGTCAACAGCAACAGTGATATTTGCATTAAATTCAATTTTTTCTCGTAAATTTGAAACCAAACTTACAATCTCACACAACGCTTGAACAGAAAATTCCGGCTCAACATCTTTAAGTTTTTGCGAATAATCTTTGAGTTTGCACAAATTTTCGCTTTCACATTTGATTTTGATGATATCCTCAACACAAAGCAACATAACCTGCAAAATCAAATCAAAATCTGTTGTTTTTTCAAGAAATTTTTTCGAATATGCAAGCACTTGTTTGCTGTTTTTCAGTTCAACAATCAAACTTACAGCAAAATCAACAATTTCGCTTAAATTTTCATTTTTTGAAAGCTCCAAAGTTTTTCCCAAAAAACCACCACCCAAAATGCAGGCAAGCGGATTTTTTACAAGTGGAAAAATTTGCTCTGGCAAAAGTGGAGAAATTTTGACTTTTTCACATCTGGATTTGATTGTTGCCAAAACCTTTTCTTCGTTTTTTGCACTTAACAAAAAGTGAACATTCTGTGGTGGCTCTTCCAAAACTTTCAAAAGTTTGTTTTGTGCCTCTTCGGTGGAATTGTCAAAATTGTTTATTATAAAAACTTTTTTTGGCAAATTTACAGGTTTTACAAAACAGTCAGAAACAATTTCGTTTGAATCCGCCACAAGAAGTTTCTCACCTTTCGGAAACACCTTTACATCAAGATCAATTCCACTTTCAATTCGCGTGAACTGTGCACTGTTTTCATCAAAAAAATCATATCCTTCAAACTCCAAAAGAAGTGATGTCAAAACCAAAATCTTTTGACTTGTCAAGGCGTCATCGCAAAAAAAGAGCATGGCGTTTGGAAATGTGCCATTTTGTTTTTTTTCAACCAAATTTTTGAAAAAATCTTGCGATTTCAGATGCTCTGTGAAACTCATACTTAAATTTTATCATAAATGCACTCAAAATGCAAACAAAATCTTTTTAAACAAATTCATGCACGAAAATTATGTATTTGCCAAACAAACTTTGTTTGACAAAAAGAAATTTATATCATTTTTTTGCTTTTTTTCGTGAAAAATGGCTGTTTTTTATCAATTTAAATAATTCTCCAATAAAAATAATCGAAATTGAAAGCAAAATTACAACAATCCAACATGAAAAATTCAGCGTTTCAAGTTTCAGAATTTTCCCGAAATTTGTTGTCGCCATGAGAATCAAAAGACCAAATCCAACAATCATTGACAGGCAAAGAAATTTGTTTTTGAACGGATTGCTTTTGAAACAATATTCTTTTGTGCGCGCGGTGAACATATAAAAAAGTTGAATCAAATTGAGAGTGTAAAACGCCATTGTGACTGCAATTGTCTCCCCCTGCGTGAACAGCCCAAAAAGATAAGCACCCATGGTCAAAATTGTTTGAATTGCTCCCAACACAACAATCTCCACTCCAACTCCATTTGAAAAGAGCCCATCAGTTTTTCTGCGCGGTTTTTCATTCATAATCGAATTTTCAACAGGTTCAGTTCCCAATGCAATTGCTGGAAGAGAATCGGTGATCAAATTTACAAACAAAATCTGCACTGGGAGAAGAAATGTAAGTCCCGGAAACAAAATTGTGATGAAAAACAATGCCAAAATTTCTGCCATATTTGCGGAAAAAAGATATTTTACTGTTTTTTGAATGTTGCTGTAAATTTTTCTCCCTTCCTGCGTTGCGACAACAATTGTTGCGAAATTGTCGTCCGTGATGATCATGTCAGCGGTTTCTTTTGTGACATCTGTGCCAGTTTTTCCCATTCCAATCCCAATGTCCGCCTTTTTTAAACTTGGAGCATCATTGACCCCATCACCAGTCATTGCAACAATATGCCCATTCTTTTTGAGCGCCTCCACAATTCTAACTTTGTGACTTGGGCTAACACGTGCAAAAACAGAAATTTTCTCAACAATTTTTTCAAAATTTTCATCATCAAGAAGGTCAATTTCTTCTCCAGACAAAACTTCATCTTCATTTTTTGCTATTCCAACTTTTTTTGCAATCGCAAGTGCAGTGTCTTTATAGTCCCCCGTGATCATCACCGGTCGCATCCCAGCCTTACGACATTTTTTGACTGCTTCTTCAATCTCTGGTCTTGGCGGGTCAAAAATTCCGCATAATCCAAGAAATGTCAAATCACATTCTTCAATGATTGTGCTGTCCGTTTCCTTGTAGGCAAAACAAATCACACGCTCTGCTTGTTTGCACATTCTTTTGTTTTCGTTTTCAATTTTTTGTTTTGAAAAATCGTCAAGCGGAATAATTTTGTCGTCAGAAAGATATGTCTTACATTTTTGCAACACCCTGTCAAGCGCCCCTTTGACAAAGACGATTTTTTTGCCGTCAACAAGATTGAGTGTGCTCATCATCTTCCTTTTTGAATTAAATGAAATTTCGTTTATTCTTTTGCTCTTTTCGTCTTCAACCTTTTTCTCGACTCCAAAAGTGTGAGCATAGTCAAGCAATGCCACTTCGGTCGAACCACCTTCATATCCACTCTTTCCCAATTGAGCATCGTTGCAAAGCACCATATTTTTCAAAAAAAATGCAAAATTTTCACTTTTTTGCGGAAAAAATGTAAAAAAATCAACAACTTTCATTTTATTTTGAGTTATTGTTCCTGTTTTGTCACTGCAAATACAATCACAGGCACCCAATGTTTCAACAGCATGCATTCGTTTGACAATTGCTTTTTGTTTTGAAAGTTTTGCAATTCCAAGACTCATGATGATTGTGATTACTGCCGGCATACTCTCTGGAATTGCTGCCACAGAAATTGCAACCGCTGTCAAAAACGCTTGCAAAATTTGAGTTGGATTTGCGATGACTTCCAAAATAAACGTCACACCGGCAACAAGCAAAATCAAATATGTCAAAATTTTTCCAACATTTTGAATGCTCTTTTGAAGTGGAGTAAGTTCCTTTTTCGTTTCTTTCAAACTCTCTGCAATTTTCCCAATCTCAGTTTCTTTCCCAAGAGCAATTACAATCCCAAGAGCATGTCCATTCTCGACAATACTGCCTGAATATGCCATGTTTTTTCTGTCGGCGAGTTGCAATTTTTTGTTGTATGTCACATCTGAAATCTTTTCAACAGGTTCACTTTCTCCGGTCAGCGATGCTTCGTTGATTTTGACATCACTCGTTTTGACAAGTCTTAAATCTGCCGGAACAATACTTCCCGCTTTCAGCGAAGCAATATCCCCAAGAACAAGGTCTTTTGTTTTGATTTTCAGCGCAACTCCATCACGGATGACAAGTGTTTCTGGCTGTGTCATTTTCTTTAAATTTTCAATTGCTTTTTCACTTTTTCTTTCCTGAAAAACTCCAAAAAGTGCATTCATAATGACAATTCCCAAAATTATTGAGCCGTCCACAATTTCTCCGCTTGAATTTTCAATTATTCCAATTATGATTGAAACAATTCCAGAAACAAGAAGAACAAGAATCATAAGTTCCTTGATTTGTGACAAGAATTTTGAAAAAAATGACTGCTTTTTTGCGTCAGAAATCAAATATTTTCTGCTTTCAGGCAATCTTTTTTCAACTTCACTCGCAGAAAGTCCATCAATGTTTGAATTGAAAATTTTCAGGCAATCCGAAGCCGATGTTTGATAGAATTCCTTGTCCACTTATTCTCTCCTTCCATATTTTATCTTTGGAGAAGTTATATTATTACATTTCGACATTTTTCACATAAAAAACAAACTCACAATCGAAATGAAAACAAGATAAAACGAAAACCATTTCAAACTGGATTTTACGGTGAGTTTTATCATGATTTTAATGGCAAAAATTCCCACCAAAAATGCCGTAAGGAACGAAATCACAACAGGCCAGACCGCAAAATTGAGCATAACTTCCCCTGTGGCAATATCAAAAATTTCCAATATTAAGGATGCAATAATGATTGGAATGCTCATCAAAAAAGAGAATTTGGCAGTTTCGTTTTTGTCACATTTTTGCAAAAGACCCGCACTTATTGTTGTTCCAGAGCGTGAAATTCCCGGAAAAACTGCAAATCCTTGCGCAATTCCAATCAAAAAAGCCGATTTATTGTCAATTGGTTTGAAATTTTCACTCTTTTTTGCCATGCATTCTGAATACCACAAAATCACTGCCGAAATCACAAAACAAAGTGGTAAAAATCCGCCAGCAAACGATTTTTTTACAATTGGCAACATCAAAAGTGCAATCAAACATGTCGGAATGGTTGCAATCACAAGGGACATTGTTTTGTTTGAAAGGGGGTGTCTTATCATCTGCCATATTTCTTTGTGAAAGACGACAACAATTGAAAAAAGCGTTGCAATATGAAGCAAAATGCTGATGAAAAGACTCTCTTCAATGCCGAATATCTTTGAAAACAATACCAAATGCCCCGAAGAAGAAACTGGCAAAAATTCAGTTAATCCTTGAATAAGTCCCAAAAAAAATAAAGCAAGAAATTGCATACCGCCTCCTTGCTTTATTATATTTTATTTGTTCGCAAATTATTTGCTTACTTTGTGGACAACTCTTCTCTGCGTTTTCTTCTTCTCTTTGCCAACACAATTAACAAAGTCAGCAGAACAGCCAAAAGAGTTACAATTCCAACAATTAAATAGATATACCAAAGGTTTGGTTCGTTTTTGACAATACGCGCATTTGCGCCCAAAACACCAAACAAACCGTTGTAACGAATTTCACTGTGGAATGATGAGTTGTAAATTCCAGAAACCTTATGGTCATTGAAATTGAAATATCCATTAAACATATTTTCTTCTGTTCCGATTGGTGTCCAGAACTTTTCACTCAAATCAAGGTCGTTGAGAAGAATATAAGCACAATCTCTGAAAAGAATTCCTTTCGAATTTTTCTCACCAGAATTTACAAGTTTCATCATCAACGCAAGGTCTTCTTGCGACTTGATTTGATATGGATTTGATGATGTTCCATCACCATCAAACGAACCTGTTTCTTTGTTCCAAAGTTTTCTGCAATAATGAACTTGAAGTTGGACAATTCCGATGATTGAATTTTGCTCAACATAATCCACACTCAATGTGATGATTCCGTCCACAAAATCAAAGTCAGTAAATGTTTTTCCATAGTTTCTTATTGCCACACTGTCGACTTCATATCTTGCGTTTGTCGTAATCGCAATCTGAATTTCTGTTCCACGATTTATTTCAATGAACGACTTTTCAACGCCATTATGAGTCACTTTTCCAGCAAGAGAAACATTGTTGTTGTCAAGTGAATTGTCGTCATAATCCACAAAATCTTGAACGACATAAATTGAAATTATTGTGTTGTCAAAAATTGGTATAATTTTCAATGTTTGTCCTTCAAAGTTTGGAGTTATTTCCATCTGGAAATATTGCATTCCGCCAACATAGTCGACATATGAAATGTCGTTGCGATCCTTCCATGAAACAGCAAATCCATTTTCAACTGACATGATGAATGTCACCTGATCACCAACTTTGACGTCAACTTGACTGATGAGTGACACAAAATCTTTTCCACTGAACGCTCCAACTCTGAACGATTTGACAGAATTATCCTTTGAAACAGTTCGGATTTGCAAAATCTGTCCATATGTATGGTCATATTCAGAGAAATCAAGAGTTACAGTTTTTCCTTGCAAATTCATTACAAACAAGGTCTTGCTTGTGATTTGAAGAGAGAGTGTGTCTTGTCCATATGGGTTTGAACTCCATCTGATGAATTCATATCCGTCACCTGCCACTGCTTGAATTGAGAACTTCTTTGTTGTGTCAACAAAACTTTCTTTTATCAAAAGTCTTGCTTGAGTCTCGGATGAATCTTGCGTCATGACATAATCTCCATCAACACCAACAATCACAACTTCCACTTGTGCAAAATATATAACTTGAATGTTGCATTCAACAATGCGGTCGAGTTCGTTTGTTGACCAAGGGATGCTGGATGTGTATGCTTCAACATCAGTGAGCCAAAGTCCCGTTGCATCCTTTTGACTTATCACGTATTTATAGAATTTGTATCCTTCAAGTTCTGGTGCAGTGATTTGTATGTTTGTGTTGAACGCCACTTCAATATAGTTTGGTGCGGTTTCATAGAACCACGAATTTGTGTAATCAATTCCGCTTATCATATCTTTTGCAGTTATGTTTGCGCTCATGCTTGGAACGATTTCAAAACTGATTCTTGTTTTGAGATATGACCAATAAATGTAAAGCGAAATCTCAATTTGTTGTGTTTCTTCGTTTAAATATGCATTTTGAGAAAGTTGATATTTTCCTGAAAGCGTGTCATATGTGTAGCCCGTTTCATTCCAAAGGTTAACTGCAACTGCGTTTGCATCAATATATCTGACTCCAGCGCCGTTTTCAAATGTGAAATATCCTTCAAAATTGTGATTTTCTTTCTGTATGTCAAGTTTGAGTTTTCCATTTTCAAAGACAATTCTTTCATCCAAAATTGTGATGTTTGCGGAATTTCTCTCATCGATATTAAGCAAGTTTCCAAATTTCACATTTTCAAGTCTTGCCAAACTCTTCTCTCCTTCCTTAAACACAACGGAATATGTCGAAGAAATTACTGAAATTGTGATGTTGTTTTCTCCCAGATAATTTGCAACATCAAAAGCAATCATAAATGTGTAGCCAGTGTCGATTGAAGAGAGTTTTGTAACAACAATCTCGCTTGCAATAATTGAATTTTCATCCCCAATCTGCAAGTCGCTTTCATTGATGTAATAACCCGCTCTTATGTATGCAAAAACTCTGAAACTGCTGTCTGTGTATGCCGAAACGGAGATGGAGTTATATTCCCTTCCAGACCAGCGTATTTTGTTTTGGCTGTCGTTTGAAGGTTTGATTGTAAACAATCCACCATCAACAATTCTTCCATCATTTTCAAATGAAAGGTTGATTGTGTTGAAATATGGCTTGAACAAAACTTGGATTTTCAGGTCATCCAATCCACCAACAATTCCTGTGATGGAATAGAGCATATATTCTTCTGTGGCTTTTTCAATTGAAATCAAAAGACTTTCTTCGTTTGAAATGATTTTTTCAAATTTGTATCCATTTTTGATTGTTTTGATTTTGATGAAAACTTCATCGTTTGTGTAGGCAACAACTGTGAAAGCTTTTTCGGTGTGCTCACCGTCATAATGAACACGTGTGCCATCAACATATCCAAATTTGTTCACGGATTTGGCATCCTTGTCAACAAGTTCAATATATCCAACATCAATGTCGTTTTCATATGTCCCATCAATATCAATTTTTGTTTCAAAATCAATCTTTGTTGCAAGCGATTTCACAATTGCATACATTGTCAAATCCAATCTGTTTTCATCAAGCCAATAACTTGAAATATCAATTTTGATTCTGCTTGAAACTCTCTCGCCCTTGTCAAAGTAAACGAATTTGTCGCCATCTTTATATCCAAATCCATAGAAATTATATCCTTCTGGAACAACATAAACAAACGATTTGCTTGCGCCGTAATAAATTTCAAGCCCACTGATGCTTTCTTCTGTCTGTGAGTCAAGATATTGTGCTCCACCAATTTCTGTGAACACTTCTTGCTTCAAACTTGCATTGCCATATTCATCAAAAATGGTGTAATAGTCATATGTCGCGAGAGTGATGTTGAATTTCATTGTTGAGAAAATTGCGTAAATTGTTTCATCATCTTCAATCGTGTATTGCAAATCATTTTCGGCGTCAAAAATGTTTTGACCATTCTTGCTCCAGCCAACAAAACTATATTTGTCTGCGAGCGAATAAGTCAAAGTCACAACACTTGAAAAGTCTTTCAGCACTTCTTCCTGTCCGTCAACAAACGCAATGTTGCCTGTGACATTCACAACTTCCTTCTTTTCGTTGTAAGAAATCACTTTAACTTTGAGTGTGTATTGCTTGAAAATGATGTCAACCGTCACCTTTCCGTCACAAAGAACTTTCTCAATTTCAATCAAAAATACATTTTCTTTTTGTAAATTTTGAGTAACCGTGAATTCGGATGATTTAACTTCACCAATTTCATAACCATGATTGAGTTGGATTGTAAATGAGAATTTCTCATTTGTGAATGTTTCAAAACGTGGCAAATCACCTGTGTTGTTGTAGGTCAAATTGCCAACAACCACATTTGCAACCGCATCAGAATTGTTTATCTCAATTTCAACAAAATTTGTTTCTTTTTCTGTTTCCAAATTGAGTATGATGTTTTGAATTATGTTTTCAAGTTCAATTGTCAAAACTCCATTTTCAACTCTCTTTGTTATTTGAACATTTTCATCATTCACAACAATTTTGTCCGTGAGTTTAAATCCAAATTCTGGCGAAATTTGAACCTTCAACTTCCTTCCAGTCAAAATTGAAAGCATTTTTTCATTTACATCAATTGGAGTTTCCGTTTCGGTGATGTCATATGCCAAAATTTCACCAATATTCTCTCCCACAATTGTGACAATATTTTGCTTTGCAACAATTGGAAGAGTGTAAGTGAGATTTTCTGCCGGCATTGTCAAAATTATGTCTGCCGACTTGTCCGCATTGATCTTAACAGCAAATGCTGACGACCAAGCAGAAGAAATTTCATATCCTTCGTCTGCAATCACCTTGAATGTGATTTTTGATGAATATTCAACATCTTGAAGTGAATATGTGTTTTCGTTTCTTTCAAATTCAACGCTTGCTTGCAAGATTTCTCCATGAAGAGCAACGAGCGAAAGGTCAAAACTCTTGATTTGCCACTGTGCAACAAGTGTATGTGCGCTTGTCGTTGTGACAACGTTGCTTCCAACGATTCTTTCTCCTTCCGCATTGTTCCAACCAGCAAAGTCATATCCTTCACGGCTTGGATTTTCCTGCCAATCATCCACACTTGAATATGTTTGACCAAACGGAATTTCAATCACTTGTGTCTTGTTGTCATATCCAAAATCAAGCGTAACTGCAACTGCAACTGGCTTGAAAGTTGGTTTGATTGTAAGTGTGACCTCATCTGATGTCGAACCAATCAAATTGATGATTTTTGTGCTTTCAAATTCAGTTGTGGCAAAAGATGTGTCATCAACAACAAGGGCTTCAACATTATATCCAATTCTTGAAATTTGTGGAAGATTTTTGAGAGTCAGGTTTTCAACTTCAAGATAGTTTGTTTCCCAAAGATATTTGTTTTCAGTCGCCGTGAACCTTTCATCCTGCAAAGTTGCATCAGCAAAATCTGAAAGGTCAATCAAAATATTGATTTTTTGTGTGGTGTAACGAACTTGAATATTGTAAGTTTCTGTGATGCTTTTGATTGTAAGTTTGCTGTTGTTTCCGTCACGCCCAACTTGGAAAATGCCGTCGCTTTGTGAAATCAAATTGCCGTTCACATAGAACCCTGCAAACACACTGTGAGGCAAAGCGGTTTCTGTCAGAGAAATTGATGTTCCAAACACACAATCTTCAATGAAATTGTCCGTCACAGTTTGTGTTCCTGTTGCGGTTTCAACTTCAACAGTTCCATATTCTGCGCTTTTGCCTTTGTCATCTGTCACGCTTACTGTCACACGATAGTTGTTTGTTGACCAGTTCGCTTTGAATGTAATTTTGATGTTGTCGTTGTTTTTGAAATACAAACCAAACAAATCTTGGTCGTCCGAAATCAACTTTTCAAACAATTCGACAGTGCTCTTGTTGTTTCCAACTCTGATTGAATATACATCATTCAAATATGTCTGTGTCAAATTCAAGTCTGTGCACAATTTGTCAAGATATGTTTTTTTGTTGCTTCCATTTGTGACATTTTCAATTTCATATGTCCAATATGTGAACGAATGTCCCTTTTTCCCAGTCAGCATTGTTGGGAAATTTTTCGAATTATTTGTTGTTGAATTTGCCGAGTTTGATGTGAGATTTGTTTTGCTTGTGAATGGATATTCCAAAGCAGAAACTGTTGCCAATTTGTTTGAGTCAACATTTGAAACCACATTTTCCCCACCTGCGTCATAGTCAAATTCGAGTGTGATTGTCACAGGTGTGATTGTTCCATATGCATATGAATTTATGGTGTAATTTCCAGCGTCTGCTCCACTCAATGTGAAATCAACCTGAATTGCTTCGCCAATAATTTCGGTTGCATATGTCGCTTCTGTCAAAGCAACATCATCACTCATGAAAATTCCAACCAAATCAAACAAATTATTTCCGCTTTCATCAGTGATTTTTGCTGTTTTTGTTTCATCATATTTCTTTGTGAAAATTTCTGCAAAAGTCAAACTGTTATCTTTTGGAGAAAGTGTCAAAGTGATTGGCAAAACAAGTATTTTTGCAGTTAATTCTTCTTTTTCTGTGTCATCTGAAATGTAACTTTTCAAATTGAAGTCTTCCGAACTGAACGTCGCAAAAATGCTGTATTCCCCAACATTGAGAGCACCACTTGTGGAATATTTCTCATCCGTTGCAAGTTCACTTAAAGAAATTGTCATTCTTGACATGTCATAGCCTTCAAGGTCAACATCGGAAACAATTTCATATTCCAAATTGATTGTTTGTCCATAGTTAAATGTTTGTGAATCAATTTGAAGTTTCAAACTTGCACGACTGATGTTTGCAAGAACATCATCACCATCTGCTGTGGTGTAATTCAGATGATAGTTCGACAAATTCTCTCCTTTCAAAGTCAATGAAACAGGATATCTTGTTCCAACATATTTTGCAGGATTTGTTTTGTCTCTTTCAAGAAATTGGAATGTTCCAGAGTAGGTTTCTCCCGAAACAATTCCATCAACAAGTTCTGATGCATCTTCATATTCAAATGTTGCATATTTGTTGTCGAACACTTTTGAATAATCACTTTCTTTGAAATAAAGTTCCTTCTGTGTGATGTTGATGAAATATGAATATATCTGTGCATTCTTTCCCATTCTTACTTCAAAATTGGAAGATGCTGTTCCGCTTGAATATATTGCATAACTTCCAACATTTTTGGATGATGAAAGGAATTTGAGAGTTGATACAAGTTCAACAACTTGTTCGTCTGCTTTTGTGTATGTTCCGTCTTTCAAAGTGTAATAGTTGAGATCAAACTCTTTTTTCAATGTCACATCTTTTGAATTGTATATCACAAGTTTGTAAAGTCCAGTGTTACGAGATTGAACAGTCACCTTGTCATATTCAATTCCGTCATAAGCAAACTCTGTTTCAATTCCAACTTTTGTGTCTTTTGACGAAATTGTTTCTTCTGACGAAAGAAGAAGGAAGAGGGTTTCTTTTGCTTTTGTCAATTTGAACATTCCATTTGTACTCTTGTCTTTCAATGTTCCAATTTCGTAGTTTTCATTATTTGAAACACCAGAAATCACTCTGTATGAGCCAACGCTGTAACCTTCTTCTCTTGTCAATGTAAGAGTGATGGTTTCGCGCAGGTCGGTCAAATATGAATATTCAAACACGTTTGTTTTTGCTTGTTCAGATGTGCATTCAAAACTTACTTCTCCGCTTACTGTGAATTCTGGATTGATGACCAGTGCATTGACTGTGATTGTCTGTGTTTGCATTGAGATGTCATAGTTTTGCGATGTAACACCCATGAGTGTAACTTTGTAAGTTCCTTTACGCAAATAACCACCTGTGCTGTATGTTGCAGTCGAACCGTCAGTGCAAGTGATTGAAAATGCAAGAGCATATTCAATTGAAGAAACTTCCTGCTCGTTTGATTTGACATTATATGCCAAAGTTGAGTTTTTCACAATTTGTCCATATGTGTAAGAAAGTTGTCGGAGTGTCACATTTGCGCTTGCCTTTTGAATTCTTCCAGTTTTTGTTGATGACAAGAGAGAATAGTTGCTTTTCTTTTCGCCTTCAAGATAAAGATTTGCTGTCTTATTCTCCCCAGCGTTTGCATTCTCAAATTTAACCAAAATTGAGACATTATCGCCTTCAAATTTTTCATCAAAATCCGAAATTACATAATAATTTTTTTGATCATACGTCTTGTTTAAAGCAAATTGGTCAGTATCAATTTCTTTTGCTTTGATTTCAAAATAATAATCCTGTGCAAACACAACATTGCTGTATTGTGAAGAACTTGCACTCAAACGCAACTTGTTTTTCCCTGCATTTAAATATTCACCCGAAATGCCAAATGTTTCAAATGTTATTGTAACTTCTTGTTCGTTTTCACCTTCTTTTTGGAAGAATGAGAATCCGCTTGTGAATGTATTTTCGCCATTTTCAATCTTCAAGGTCTGATTTTCAATGGAAATGACAAATTCGCTTGCATTATATGTTTGAGTCAAGATTGAAGTGTCAGAAATTCTCACATAAACCGGTTCTGTCTCAAACAATACAACAAAACCTTGGTTGTTTTCCGGCAAACTCATCACAATGCTTTCGTTTTCAAATTGAGTTGTAAGGAGTTTCAAGTCATATGTTCCAAAAGATGCAACACTTCCTGCCGTTAAGCCTTCTGGGAAGTATTGAAGTGTGACGATGTCGCCTGTCTGTGTGATGATGTATTCTTCTTCATATTTTTCCTGAACAACATCAATTGCAGTGATTGTGATGTATCCTTTTGTGATTGATTTTTCAATTTCAAGTGGCGAGATTTCAATTGTTGGTTGGATGATTTCCATGTCAAAATCATTGAAATGACTTTCCACCACAATTGTGTGTGTTCCACTGTGAACATATCCTGTTGAAGAAATGGAAGTTGAAGTTGGCAAAGAGTAAGCAATGCCATAATATCCATCAACAAGCAAATCTGTAATGTCGCTTCCTTTGTCTGAAACGGTGATGTTTGTTACAAATCGTGAGATGTTGTTTGTGGTGATGTCGCCATAGACAAAATCATTTTGAGAGAGCGTGATGATAAGTTTTGCGCTCTTTTTGGTGATTGAAGCATATTCAACAAGTGACGCAAGTTCATAGTTTGAAAGTTCTTCTGTTCCGCTATTGCCAAGATACAACTCAACTTTGACGTTTTCTGCCACATGGCTTGATGAATATTCCGCTCTGACATAAACTCCAACAAATGAATCGTTGTCAACAATCTTTTCACCAGTTGTTTTGAAGAATGCTTGTGCTTTCCCGTCATAAACCTTGTTGAAATCAAAGTTTGAAGTGTTGACTAAAATTCGATTTATCGAGAAGTTGAAATCATCTTCAAACACAACTGCGGAATAATAACTTCTGAATTCGTCTTCAATTGAAACGTTATATGTGTATGTTCCAGCGTTTAAGATTTTTTCTTTTGTTTCTGTATCAAAGAATTTCACCATTATGTGTGAAATTTGATTGTTAACAATCTCACGAATGCTTGATGAAACTTCTTTCTTGGAATATTCATCATAGAGTTTCAAAGTAATTGTTTTGAAAACATTTCCGCCCTTTGAAATTTCAAGAACGAAATTGTCTTTCATTTCAACCGTATATCCATCTGAATCATATTCTCCACTCAATTGAGCTGGAGTGTTTTCTGATGTTTCATAGCTCAAAACAAGTCTTCCGCTTGACAAAATTGTAAACTTTCCAACAGAAGTTGTCCTTCCAGCCGTTGTGACTGTTCCATTTTCAAAAACAACAACATCTCCTGCCTTGAAAGTGTAATTTGTCTTGATTTTTTCGTCAACATCCGAAACAAACAAATCATATTCTCCAACATCTTCATTTGCTTCTCTTGTCAAAATCAAAGTTACTGTTTCTTGTTCAAGATATAAGTCTTTTTCAATTTTATCTTCATCTTGATTGAAGATTTTTGAAAGAGAGATGTTTTTGGTGAGAAGGTCAACTTCGCATGGCAAAATTGTGTAAACAAATTCTGTTGTCACGCCATCTTCAACTTCATATACTTCATCGTTGAAGTTGACTATGATTTGATATTCGCCCGCATCTCTCATTGAATAAACTTTCTCTGCGGACTTGTTTACAACAAAACTTATGTCACCTTTTTCTCTGTATCCATGAATGTTTGTCGTTTCATAAGTCACATAGTCATTCGTGAAAATGCTGTAAGATTTTTCAGAAATGTCAAATCTCAATTTTGTTATGTTTTCGGACGAATCATATGTGCAAGAATTTTCGCCATTAAGCGTAACCGAAACAATCTTTGTTCTCATGAAATTCAGCGTGAATGTCAGCGTATGCGTTGCTGTGATGTTTTGCAAACTTGGGTCGGTCATCACACTTTCGATAATTTTGGCTGTGATTTTAAGTGTGTATGTTCCACTTTCTGTGAATGAACCATTGTTTGCAAGAGTGAGTTGTTGAGTTTTACTTAAAGAAGTCCCGTCTTCTTTGAACCATTCATATGAATATTTATAAAGACTTTCATTCTTATTTTGAATAAACGCAACCCCTTCCACTTCCAATCCTGCAAAACTTGAAACAGGCATTGTTTTTTCTTCAAACAATTGAGAAATGTTCATTTTTTCCGCTTCCCAAACTGCATCGAGCACAACATTTTCGTGTTTGCTTGTTTTTCCAGAAATTCCAACAAATTCTCCG
>CAYOEW010000014.1:0-19139 GCA_964403245.1 uncultured Lachnospiraceae bacterium | reverse complement strand
ATTGCTCACAATTTTGCCAGAAAAAACAACATTGGTTGAAGCATTCAGATACGCTGACGATGTTCTTCGTCAAGGAATTCAAGGAATTTCTGACCTTATTGTGTTCCCTGGAATGATCAATTTGGATTTTGCTGACATTGAAACAATCATGAAAAATCGTGGACTTGCTCACATGGGAATTGGACATGGCAAGGGCGAAAACAAAACTTTGGAAGCTGTTCGTCAAGCGGTTGCATCTCCACTTATTGAAACAACAATTGAAGGAGCAACAGGTGTTGTTCTCAACATCAAAGGCGGAAGCGACATCACATTGCGTGAAGTTAACGAAGCCGCAAACATGGTCAAAGAAGTCATTGACCCAAGTTGTAACCTCATTTTTGGAAGCAGTATCGATCCAGAAATGCGTGATGAAGTTGAAATCACAATCATCGCAACAGGATTCAAAACTCCTGGCGAAGATGAAGATCAGAAGGAAGAAAAAGAACAACCACAGGAAGAACCTGAAACTGACAAGTTCCAAGGTTTCAATCCATTTGGATACAATCCTCAACCTTCTCAAACTCAAAAAGATGTCAAAGTTCAAACAAACGAAAATGCATCGCGCGTTGATGTCAGCCCAAGTGTAAATTCAATTCCACCTTGGATTGAAAAAATCAGAAACAAAAACAGAAAATAAGATTTCATGTCAAGGCCTTGCATACACTTGCAAGGCTTTTTCTTGACAAAAATGCAGTTTGGGATTATAATGAAAAAAATGGAGAGATTTTGATGAGCAAGAAAATACATAAAGAAAGATCAAAAAAGTTTCACAAGAATTTGGCAATCATTTTAACATGCATCGGTGGGCTTTTGGTTGCAGGTGCGGTGACACTTTTTGTTTATTATGGCATAAACAGAGAGAAAATGCCTTCGGGCGTTTCGGGTGGATATCTTGCCGGTGGACTGCTCATGATTTCAGTCAGTCTTTTTGTTTTCATCTATGCCGGATTTTCATTTTCAATTGTAAAATCAAAAGACGCTAAAGAAGATGTGAAATCAAAAAATGAACCATCCGTTTCAATCCAAACTGAAAATCCTTCAAAACCAACAGAAAAAGTTCAAAAAAAATCTGCAGTTGGAAGAAAAACTGCACAAAAAATTGTGTCAAAGAAAATCAAATGTCCAAAATGTGAAACAATCAATGAAGGTGGCGCAAGATTTTGTCAGAATTGTGGAGTGAAATTTGTGATTGTGAAACGTTGTTCAAAATGTGGAAAAAAATTGGATGACACTCAAAAAATATGCCCAGATTGTGGAACTGAAATTGAATAAAAATTCCAAAATGTGAAATATGACAAAAAGAGAGCAAAAAACTCTCTTTTTTATATTTTTTTTGACTGTTTTTTGTCTTATTTCGAATAAAATGGAAATGAGATGAAAATTGAATATATCTTTGTTACAAATTTTCTTGTCAATTTGGCAATTTTGCTCACTTGCTCTCAAATTTTGAAAGATAAGGGCAGACTTTTCTTGTTGTCTGCCTTTTTGGGAAGTTGTTTTACTGTGGCATTGCATATATATTCCCTTTCAAAACTTGGTCAAATTCTTGTGAGTTTTGGCATGACAATTTGGTTTGTTTGCATATCTTTCAAGTTTCGGACTTTCAAAAAATTTGTCTTGATTTTCCTTTGCTATGTGGCTGTTTCAATGCTTTTTGCAGGGCTTTGTAATTTTCTTGCAAGTCTGATTGAAATTCAATCTGTGATTGTTGTTTTGATTGCCATTCTGCTTGCACAGATCATATGCAAATTTGTTGCGCGGAAAATTCACAGAAAAAATGCAATTGAAAACTTTTGTCATGATGTTGAAATTGAAAATAATGGACAAAAATTGTGCGTGAAGGCATTTTTGGACAGTGGAAATTTGCTTGTTGACCCAGTCACACAAAGTCCGGTGAATTTTGTTAATTTCAAGATGTTTTCCGCTCTTTTCCCAGATATTTCGCTTGAAGACATTTTTCGACATTCGCAAAAAATCAAAAAGCTCAAATTTGCACACTACATCAATTTCTCAACGCTTGCCGGAACAGACAAAATATTGGTTTTTCAGGTTGAGAAAATCAATGTTGAAGGTCGGTGTTTTCAAAAGGTCACATTTGGACTTTTGCTTCAAAATTTTGATACATCATTTGGAACGGATATGATTTTGAACAACAATCTTGCAAAGATAGGAGGTGAATATGAATTTGTTTAGGTTGAAATTATTCCTTTGGAAACATGTTTTTTCTCATTTCTCAAATGCAGAAGACTTGGTGTGCTATGTCTGTGGGAACAAGGCTTTGCCACAGCCGTTGTCACAGGAAGAGGAGAGCGAACTTCTTGAAGAGTTCAAAAATGGGGATATGTTTGCACGGGACAAGCTCATCGAACACAATTTGCGACTTGTGGTGTATATTGCCAAAAAATTTGAAAATTCAGGGATTGAACTTGAAGATTTGATTTCAATTGGGGCAATTGGGTTGATTAAGGCGGTCAAGACATACAGCGTTGACAAGAACATCAAATTGGCGACATATGCATCACGATGCATTGAAAACGAAATTTTGATGCAACTTCGAAAGAACACTCGCACAAAAAATGAAATGTCACTTGATGAGCCACTGTCTGCGGATGGAGAAGGAAACGAACTTCTTTTGGCGGATATCATTTCAATTGATGAAGACAGTGTGGCAAAAAACATTGAAGCGTCAGCGGAAAAACAAATTCTGATGAACGTTATTTCAAAACTTGACAGCAGGGAACAAATCATCATGTTTATGCGTTTTGGACTTGCTGGAAACGAAGAAAAAACTCAAAAAGAAGTTGCAGATATGATGGGAATAAGTCAAAGTTATATTTCGCGAATTGAGAAAAAAATTCTTTCAAAATTAAGAAAAAAACTTGAAAAAATTGCAGAAATTTAAGAAAAATTGCAAAAAATCTATAAAAAAGCAGAGAAATACAGACTTTCTTTTGCGAATTTCACCGAAAAAACGAATATTTTCACTTTTTTTATCGAAAAAAAATTGTTTTGCATATAAAAAACTTTCAGGGGCATCATATTTTTGTCGCAAAAAGGAGTTTTTGTATGTCAAACAAAGTGATGATTTCGGGTGTTAACACCGCGACCCTGCCAAAACTTAAAAATGCGGAAATCATGGAACTTCTCAAAGAAGCCAAAACAGGAGATTATTTCGCGCGTGACAAATTTATTGTCGCAAACTTACGCCTTGTGCTTTCAGTTGTGCAAAGGTTTGGCGGACATTCTGACAAGGCGGATGATATGTTTCAGGTGGGGTGTGTTGGGCTTTTGAAAGCACTCGACAATTTTGACGAAACGCTTAATGTTCGATTTTCAACATACGCTGTTCCGATGATTGTTGGAGAAATCAGAAGATTTTTGAGGGACAACAATTCTGTCCGCGTTTCAAGGTCAATTCGTGATGTGGCATACAAGGCTTTGCAGGCGAAAGAACAATATATAAATCAAAACAACGCAGAACCCACTCTTGAACAAATTTCGCAAATTTTGTCCATTCCACTTAAAGATGTGATTTTTTCGCTTGACGCAATCAGCGAAACGGTTTCTCTCAACGAGCCGATTTACAATGACGGAAACGAGCAAATGCGAATTATGGACCAAATTTCTGACGATAAAAATTGTGATGAGCAAATTTTGGAGAAACTGTCAATCGGTGATGCAATCAAAAATTTGTCTGACAGGGAGAAGGAAATTTTGCTTATGCGATATTATGTCGGAAAAACACAAATGGAAGTCAGTCAAGAAGTTGGCATTTCGCAGGCACAGGTTTCGCGCCTTGAAAAAAATGCACTCAAATCAATCAAAGAATTCATTGAATAAAGTCAATTTTGGCTTTATTTTTTTGTCATTTTTTGACAAAATCTGACATAGACTATCACATGGATACTTCATTTTTGGAATTAAGATGTAAGGAAGTTGTCAATATTGTTGACGGGCGCAGGCTTGGGCATATTGTGGATGTTGTGTTTAACCTTGAAAGCGGTTGTGTGCTTGGAATTGTTGTGCCTGGAGAAAAATCTTTTTGGCAGGCGTTTAAAGGTGGAACGGAACTTTTTATTTCGCTCTCGCAAATTGTGAAGATTGGCGAAGATGCGGTGTTGGTTGAACTTTTTGCACAAAACTCAACTGCGCCATATGTTTTGAGCGCTCCAAAGAAGAAATCTGGAAAGTGAAAAAAAATCGACAAAAAAGAGATTTTTATGCAAAAATCTCAAAAAAAATCTTTTTATTCAACAAAAAAACAGCCAAAACGACTATTTTTGTTTTTTACATTTCTGTGATGAGTTTGATGAAGTTTGTGACATCTTTGAATTGACGATATACACTTGCAAAACGAACATATGCAATTTCGTCAACTGCTTTAAGACGTTCCATGATCATTTCACCAATTTCCTGTGAAGAAATTTCTTGTTTGAGTGAGTTTTGAATTTGTTTTTCAATATCCTCTGCCATTGCATCAATTTGGGCGATTGAAACAGGTCTTTTTTCGCAAGCCTTGATCATTCCACTTCTGATTTTTTCAATATTGAACGCTTGTCTGCTTCCGTCTTTTTTCACAACCAAAACAGGCACAGTTTCAACAGTTTCATATGTTGTGAACCTTCTGCCACATCCAAGGCATTCTCTTCTTCTTCTGATTGAATTTGTTTCATCAGTGCTTCTTGAGTCCAAAACTTTGCTGTCTTCACAGCCACAATATATACATTTCATTTGTGTTTCTCCTTAATACACTTACATTTTACCACAACATTTTGTGTTTACACAAGCAAATTGACACAATTCACACAATATTTTTTGAATAAACTTTGTTGCGGGACAATAATTTATTATATGAAAGTTTTGTGTGATGGACAGGTTGGCAAGATTTACAAAATCATTGAGTTCCAAAAATCTGGCGATCGTGTTTTGAGAAGATTTATGGAATTGGGATTTTGCTGTGGCACAACTGTCAAAATTGTCGCAACATCTCTTTTGAAAAAGGTGTTTTTGCTTGAAATTCGGGGATATGTTTTGAGTGCTCGCGTTTCACTTTTGAAAGGAATTGTGGTGGAAGAATGTTAGATGTTTTGTTGGTTGGAAATCCAAATTCTGGGAAGACAACGTTGTTTAACAGTTTGACATGTTCAAATGAGCATATTGGCAATTGGCATGGCGTGACTGTTGACACAAAGAAAAAAGAATTCGAAGCGGACGGAGAAAAATTTTGTTTGATTGACACTCCGGGGATTTATTCTCTCTGTCCACTTTCTTTTGAGGAAGAAGTTGCAGTTGAAAAAATTTTGGAAAACAGGGACAGGAAAATCATCAATATCATTGATTCAAACAACATTGGGCGCAACCTTTATTTGACGCTTTGTCTTTTGGAAAAAGGGTGTGATGTTGTCTTGGCAATCAACAAAATTGACAAGCATGCAATCTACAAAACCGATTGTCACAAATTGGAACAAATTTTGGGGATTGATGTTGTTGAGATTGATGCGGAAAAAGGGGATGGACTTGATAATCTCAAAGAACTTCTCAAGAAACGACATAAAAATGTGCAATTGCCATATTTGAAGAAAATTTCTGGCGAAATTGAACAGTTTGAAAAGGAAAATTTGCAAGAATTGTGCAAAATCAGATATGACTTCATCGACCAAACCCTTTCGTTGTGTTCTGTTCGGACAAAGAGAGTGTATGGAAAAAGCAAAATCGACAAAGTGACACTCAACAAGTGGTTGGCATTTCCAGTGTTTGTTCTTGTGCTTGCGGGAGTGTTTTATCTCACATTTTTTTCGCTTGGGGCGTGGCTTTCCGATATTTTGTCGTCACTCTTGTCGCTTTTTACATCCCCAATTTTGCATTTCATTGAAAATTGTGTGGGGCAGGGGTGGATTTTTGACCTTTTTAATGTTGCAATCTTTGGCGGGGTGGGAACTGTGCTTTCATTTTTACCCCAAATCGCACTTTTGTTTTTCTTTTTGTCAGTTTTGGAGGACAGCGGATATCTCTCCCGTATTGCCTTCATTTTTGAGGATATTTTGGGAAAAATTGGGCTTTCAGGGAAGAGTGTCTACACTCTTTTGATGGGCTTTGGATGTTCCACATCCGCAATTATGACATCACGAAATATGGATGACAAAAATGCCAAAATCAAAACCGCACTTTTGTGTCCATATATGAGTTGTTCGGCAAAGATTCCAATTTACACAGTGATTGGTGGAGCTTTCTTTGGCGCAAAAAATTTGTTTGTAATCATTGGGCTTTATTTTTTTGGAGTTGTGGTTGCAATTGGGATTTCAAAAATTCTTGACAGCACAATTCTTAAAAGCAAAAAGCAAAGTTTCATTTTGGAATTTCCGCCATATCGCATCTGTTCGCCAAAACGTGTTGGAAAAATTTTGTGGAAAAACATCAAAGATTTTTTGGTGAAAGTCGGCTCGGTTATGATTTCAATGAACGTCATCATCTGGCTTCTTTCATCCTTTTCTTTCAAATTGTCATATGTTCCTTTGGATGGTGGAATGAGCATGCTTGAAACGTTTGGGCGACTTCTTTCACCGATTTTTAGACCGCTTGGGTTTGGAAGTTGGGCGATTGTCTGTTCCCTTCTTGCTGGTCTTGTTGCAAAAGAAGTTGTTGTTTCATCAATTGCAATGTTCAACGGAATTGACACATCCGCAACAAAACTTATTTCCCAATCAATTATGCTTTCCACAAGTGTGGTTTTCTTTCCAAACACAGCAAGTGTCTTGTCATTTTTGGTGTTTTGCTTGCTTTACACCCCTTGTGTTGCTTCAATTGCAATGCTTTTGCAAGAAATTGGAAAAAAGTGGACGATTCTGTCGGTGATTATCCAATTTACGTCTGCATATCTCCTTGCATTTTTGACTTATCAAATTTTATTTGCAATTGAAATTTTTGGATTTTGGAAGCCGTTTTTTGTCATTCTTTGTCTTTGTATCATTGCTTTGGCACTGTTTTTTGTAATCAGAAAAGTCAAGAAAAAATCTCTTTGCTTGAATTGTGACGGAGATTGCAAAAATTGTAAAAAATAAAAGACCAAATTTGGTCTTTTTTAACAATAATATTTTTCGTCTTTTGTTGATTTTCCGCCTGTCAAACTGTCTGTGATAAGGTCGGAAACAAATTGAGCACATTCTTCATCTTTTTCATCAAATGACTTGAAAACAGCTTCTCTTGTTTTGTTTAATCTCAAAAAATCTTTAAAACTTTCCAAAGAAGGTTGTTTTGTTTGAAGATCAACAAACGAATCTTCAAGTGAGTGAATTGCAACTTCTTTCAATGCACCAAAAACTTCAACCATTTCTTCAACATCATTTTCGGAAAGTTCAAAAAGTTCTTCTGGAGTGAGGTTGGCAAAATTTAATGGTTTTTCATAAATTTTGTCAATCAAATATTTCGCATTTTCTTGTGTGGTCTTTGCCTGCGCACCAGTTTCATAAAAACAAATTCCAGTCAGAAGTTCGTGGTCTCCGTTTGAATATTCAATTTTTATGCAACTTTTTGATTTTTCAACGATGGTGCATTCCAAAAGGCAACATTTTCTGTCGCGATTTACAAACAAAGTTCTGTTTTTGAATTGAAACGCCAAAAGTCCAGCCGACCAATCGTTTTTTGAGGTGCGTTTTAACCACTCTTTTGAAATAAGCCCGTCTTTGTCAAAAAGAAAAACCATAATCCACTCCTTATTTGTTTTATATCATAGAATATTTATTTTTAAATGTCAATACCCAAATTCGAAAGTTGTCTGCAAAATTCTTTTTTTTGTTGCTTTAAATGTTGATTTGTGATATCATCATTCATATGATGAAACCTATTGTTGCCATTGTTGGCAGAGCGAATGTTGGAAAATCAACTTTCTTTAACAAAATTTGTGGAAAACGACTTTCAATTGTGGATGATGTTGCGGGGGTAACTCGCGACAGGCTTTATGCTGACGCAAATTGGTGCGGAAAGGATTTTACGATTGTTGACACCGGCGGTGTTGAAATGCAAAGCGAAGATATTTTCCAAAAAGAAATCTTTCAGCAGGTTATGATTGCTCTTGAAAATGCAAATGTCATCATTTTCTTGGTTGATGGAAAAACTGGGGTGACACAAGCGGACGAAGATGTTGCCCGTCTTTTGCGTAAACAAAATCTGCCTGTCGTTTTGGTTGTCAACAAACTTGACAATTTTGATGTTTCCGCGACTTATGATTTTTATACACTTGGCCTTGGCGAACCAATGCCGATTTCTTGTGCTCAAAGCAAGGGAATTGGTGATGTTTTGGACAAGGTTGTTTCATATTTTCCAGAAGATTTGCCATCAATCGAAGAAAATGGCATCAAAATCAGCCTTGTTGGACGCCCAAATGTTGGAAAATCATCTCTCATCAATCGACTTTTGGGCAAGAAAAGAGTGGTTGTAAGCGACATTGAAGGCACAACGCGTGATTCGGTCACTGTGCCGTTTCGTTGCAACAAAAAGGATTATTTTTTGATTGACACTGCTGGACTTCGCCGACAAAGAGGAGTTGAAAAGCAGTCTGTTGAAGGATATTCCGTTCTTCGAAGTATGTCCGCAATGGAAATGAGCGATGTTGTTTTGATTGTTTTGGATGCAACAAAGGAAATTTCCGAGCAGGATGTGAGAATTGCAGGTTTTGTTCATGAAGCAAAAAAGCCAAGCGTGGTGATTGTCAACAAATGGGATGAAAAAACAATGACCAAGGAACAATACACCGAAATTTTGAAAGACAAACTTTCATTTATGTCATATTTCAAAGTGTTGTTTGTGTCAGCACTCACAGGAACGGGATTGTCTGAAATCATGAAGACTGTTGATAAAGTCTATGAAAACTCCTCACGCAGAATTTCAACGGGAATTCTCAATGACATTTTGCATGATGCAATTTTGACTTTGCAACCGCCATCAAAAGGTGGAAGAAAGTGCAAAATTTTGTTTGTGACCCAACCAAGCACAAATCCACCGAAATTTGTTTTCTTTTGCAAAGACCCACAACTTATCAATTTTTCGTATGAAAGATTTTTGGAAAATCGCTTGCGTGAGAGAGTGGATTTTTCTGGAGCACCTGTTGAACTTGTGTTCAAAGGCAAGGAGGAAGAATGATTTATTTATATTTGGTTCTGGCGTTTGTTGTTGGATATCTTTTTGGCAACATCAATTTTGCAAGAATTTACTCCAAAAAGTTGGAGAAAAAAGAAATTACTGAAATTGGAAGCAAAAATCCAGGAACAATGAATGTCCTTCGCACACAGGGGTTTGGAAGAGCAATTTTGACGCTTGTTTCAGAAGCAATCAAATCGGGAGTTCCGGCTCTTGCGGGATATTTCTTGTTTGAACATTTCTTTGGAATTGGAAGTTTTGCATATTTTCTGATTTCGTTTGGTGCGGTTGTGGGGCATTGTTTCCCTGTGATCTACAAATTCAAAGGCGGGAAAGGTGTTGCGTGCACATTTGGAATGTTCTTGTTTCATCCACATTTTTGGTGGCTTTCACTTGCAATGGTTCCAATTTGTTTTATGCTGTTTTTGTTGATTGACTATCCATTCATCATTTCGTTCATTTTCTGCTTTGCTCTTTCAATTTATGCAACATGCTATACCATTCTGACGGGTGTTTTGTGGTTTATTCCGATTGTTATTGTGATTTGGATGAATGTTGCTCTTTTGGTTTTTATGCACAGGGGAAACATCAAAAGATTTTGCACTGGAAAAGAAAACAAAGTTCATTTTGCTGACAAAGTTTTCAAAAAGAAGGCAAAAATTGTCAAAACAAGTTCAGAAAAATCAAATTCGTCTTCAGAAAACGTGTCGCAAGAAAACGAAACCGAAGAAGTCAAAGAAAAATAAAAAAAGACTTCAAAAAATTCATTTTATCAAAAAAAAGGCCTAATTTGGTCTTTTTTTATTTTCAAAATCAAAAAAAGTTCTATCCGTCCATGCAACGTCATAAGATATGATATCTTGGAGGTTATATGGAAAAGATACAAATTTACGAAGACATAAAAAACCGCACAAACGGAGATATTTATGTCGGCGTTGTCGGACCTGTAAGAGTTGGAAAGTCCACCTTCATCTCCGAATTTATGAAAAAACTTGTTTTGCCTAACATTGAAAGCAAAAATGTGCGCGAAAGAACACTTGACGAACTTCCGCAAAGTGCTGACGGAAAAACTGTAATGACCACTCAACCACGCTTCATTCCAAACGAAGCGGTCAAAATCACAGTCGCAGACAATGTGAATTTGAGTGTGCGTTTGATTGATTGTGTTGGATATCTCGTTTCAGGTGCAATGGGAACAACCGAAAATGACAAACCAAGACTTGTCAAAACTCCTTGGTCGGACAAAGAAATCCCTTTTGAACAAGCCGCAGAAATTGGCACAAAGAAAGTGATTACAGACCATTCAACAATTGGTGTCGTGTTGACAACAGACGGTTCAGTCACCGACCTTGAACGTGCAAATTATATTGAAGCAGAGGAAAAGGTTGTTGCTGAAATGAAGGCTTGCAAGAAGCCATATGTCATGATTTTGAATTGCAAAAATCCAAACTCTGCTGACAGCAAAAAGTTGGCACAAAATTTGAGTGAAAAATATTCCTGTCAGGTGATTGCAATGAATGTTGCTGAAATGAAAGAATCGGATGTTGACAAAGTCTTTGAAAAAGTGCTTATGGAATTCCCAGTCAAGAGCATCAAAGTTTCAATGCCAAAATGGTTACAGGCTCTTGCATTTTCAAACCCAATTGTAAGCGAAATGGTTGGGGAAATCAAAAAGTTTGCTGACAAAATCAAAAAGGTTGGGGATGCAAAAAAAGAGAGTGTTGTTTTCACAGAGAGTGAATGCTTTGACCCAATCACATTTTCAAATATTGAAATGGGGGAAGGGGTCATCCGCTTGAACGTCATTCCAAAGGAAAATTTGTTCTATAAAGTTCTTTCAAGCGAATGTGGATTTGAAATTCAGGATGATTATGAACTTGTGTCATACATCAAAAATTTGGCGGTTGCAAAAGTGGAATACGACAAACTTAAAGACGCACTTGAACAGGTGGAAGAAACGGGCTATGGAATTGTTGTTCCAAGCAAGGATGAATATGTCCTTCAATCCCCAGAAGTCATCAAACAAGGCGGAAGATATGGTGTGAAAATCAAAGCGTCCGCTCCAAGTTTGCATATCATCAAAGTGGATGTCGAAACAGAAGTTACCCCGCTTGTTGGAACAGAAAATCAAAGTCAAGATTTGGTTGACTATCTCACACAGCAGTTTGAAAATAATCCGGATGGAATTTGGCAAACAAACTTGCTTGGGAAGAGTCTTTCCGAAATGGTCGACGACAATATCAGTGCAAAAATTGTCATGATGCCTGTTGATGCACAGCGAAAAATGAAAAAGACTTTGGGACGCATTATCAACGAAGGAAAAGGTGGAGTTTTGTGTATTTTGTTGTAAGAAAGAAGTTGTAAAATTGTCAAAAACATTTCTTTAATTTGTTTGACTTGCATATTTTCTCTTTGATAAAATGATTTCAGGAAGGAGGAAAAAATGGCTAAGAAAAAATCAAATAATACAAATCTTTTGTGGAGTTTAATCACTCTGATTTTGGGTGGAGCAATTCTTGGATTTCTTGCATTGCCATATCTCAAAAGTTCAGCGACATTTGCCGGATCAACAACCACATCCACAGTGTCAGGTTATGAGTTGATTAACTTCTCGGATGGCTACGAAACTGGCGTTGCAGTTGTGTTGTTGCTCTTGACAATTTTTGCATCACTCTTGATTTTTGCATCAATTTTGAAATTGCTTGCAGATTTGAAAGTTATAAAGGACGCAACTTTCACAAAAGTGGCAAACTTGTCATTTGTTTTGAGTGCTTTGGCAGTTGCTGTGCTTGTGATCACAAGCATCATCATTGTCCCAGTTTCATACACAGGCAATGACTTGTCATTCGGTTCAAGCAGTGTGAAATGGGGTGCAGGTTGGGCAGCACTCGTGATTAACACTCTTGTTGGATGCGGTGCGTTCATCACATCAGTTCTTGCAACAAGAAAATAAGAACTTCCTGTTCGATTTTGAAAAAACTCTGTCTTAAATGACGGAGTTTTTTTGTTGTCGCAGATATTGACATCAAAGACAATGTTTTGACATTATCATAAAAAATGTGTTATCATTCGACTGGAGGAATGAATATGTTTGATTTGTTGAATGAACTGAAATATTACATCCCACTTGATGAAGCTGAAAAGAACAATGTTGAAAAAGTGATTGAATTTTTGAAAAACAACACAAATTCTTTCAGTCGCACAAATTTGGCAGGGCATATAACGGCAGGTGGACTTGTTGTTGACATGAAGGGGAATGTTTTGCTCAATCATCACAAAAAGGCTGATATGTGGTTTCAATTTGGTGGACATTGTGATGGTGAAAGCAACTTGTTAAATGTTGCGAGAAGAGAAGTTTTTGAAGAATCCGGGCTGGATAATTTGCAATTGATTTCAAACCAAATCCTTGATGTTGATGTGCATATAATTGATTATAGTGCAAAGAAAAATGAGCCAGAACATTTTCATTATGATGTTAACTTTTTGTTTAAAACGGAAAATTTGAATTTTAAGATTTCAAACGAATCAGCAGAAATCAAATGGGTTTCCATTGATGAAGCAAAGAAGTTGATTGATCATGATGACCTTGCAATGAGAAGAATGCTCAAAAAATATCAAAACATATTAAACAAAGATGTTGAACTGCATGTCCCTGCTTTTGAGGATTTGTGGTTCAGAAAAGAGTGTATGTCAGACCCTCAAACAATGCATTATAATGCCGGATATGATGTGCATTATGACGGTTATCACTTTGACACAGGATGCATTGATTTTCCAGAAGATGAATGGCAAAGTTGGGTTGAAAAGAAATTGAATAATCCAAACTTCTTCTATGCATACATTGTTTCAAACAATCAATTTGTGGGTTATGTCAATTTTAACAAAAACCCAGAAACTAACAATGCAACAATGGGGATTGTCATTAAGAGCGAGCATCAGGGGAAAGGATGTATGAGACCCGCAATGAAAAAACTTATTGAAAAAGCAAAAGAACATGGGGTGAAATGTTTGACCGACACTGTGCTGGAAAACAGAGAAAACGCCCTGAAAGTATTTTACGATTTGGGTTTTGAAAAAACTGGTGAATTTAAATCGAAAAAATTTGATAAAGAAGAAGTTGTTGCAGAAATTTCAAAAGAACTTTGAGGAGAAAGAATGGAAAATATAAAAGTGATAACCATTTGTGGCAGTATGAAATTTGCAAGTCAAATGGTCAAAATTGCACTTGACCTTGAAAGAAAGTTTGGGTGGTGTGTTTTGCAGTGTGTGTATGATTTTGAAAATACACACTTGTCAGAAGATGAGATAACAAAAATCGAAAATGCACATTTCAAACGAATTGAAATAAGTGATGCAATTTATGTGTTAAATATTGACAAATATGTTGGAGAATCTGTAAAAAAAGAAATTGATTTTGCACAAAAACATGGCAAACAAATTATCTTTCATGAAAATTTTTGAGAGTGTTTATTGAACAAACAAATTTTTAATAAGAAAAAAAAGATAACAAAAATCTGTTATCTTTTTTTTGGTGACCCCGCCGGGACTCGAACCCAGAATTCAAACTTAGGAGGTTTGGGTAATATCCTGTTTTACTACGAGGTCAGGTTGTGTGAAATTCATGTTACAATTTTAGCACAAAAAATTGATAACTACAAATTATATGGATGATTTTTTGGGGATAAAGAAATTAAAGTTTTGAGTGAGATTAAAAATGAGAGTGATTACACTCAAAAGTCCTGCGAGGCGTTAATGAATTCCAAAAACTCTGACATGTTAATATTTGAAGGTGGGGTTGAATATTCTTTTATGCATGTCACATATCTGTCTTGTGGCGGGATGCAATTTTCTGCAAATTTAATTTGATTTTTTGATTGGAAGAGAACGGCATCTTTGATTGTCTTGAAGGAAAAAATTCCTTTGTTTTGAGAGTCTGCATGTTCAAAAAGTTTCCAAAATTTGCCGTCCTTAAAAATGAGATATGCATGGCTGAAACCAGAATTTGCAATTTTTTCTTGATAAGCGGAAATCCAAAATGTTTTGACTTTATATCCATGTTTTTCAAACCAAAGCCTTTCAATTTCGACTTGGTCATAACAATGCCCAACTTTGTTTTTCAAGATTTTTGAAACAGGGAACAATTGCCATTGCTGATTGCAAACTTGTTGAAATTCTGAAGAATTGCTGTCAAAAAATTTTTTGCCATTTTTGTCAATAACTCCATATGCGATGTTTTCGTCCAAGAATTGCATAAGTTGTTCTGGCGAATTGATTGATTCAAAAGTCATTGCTTTTCTCCTTAAAATTTATTTTTTTGATAAAAAATGTTGATTTTTTCGATAAAATTGATGTTTTTATTTTCTTAAATCTTTGACGAAATTTTGTGAATTTGATTTTATTTCATCTCCCAAAAGTTCAAAATAACAATTTGAGATTTTGGTGCGCCGTATTTCAAATTGATCTCCATTTTGTGCGATGTATTTCAAATTTTCTTTGAATTTACACGACTTGCAACTGTCATAGTCAAAAATTGTTTTGAACGGACAGTGAGTGAAAGTCATAAGTACAGGTCGACCACAAAATTGCAATTGATTGCCCAGTGGTGCTTTTTCAATGCTTTGAACAACATCAAAAACTCCCAATTCCTTCATATGCGACAGGGCGTAAATATTTGAAATATTCAAAGTGAAATTCGCAATGATTTTGAAGTGTTTTTTCAGATAAAAAAGTCCATAGATGTTGTTGATGAAAAGGCCGTCAGTTTTTGGGTCAAGATTTTCGATGATTTCGTTGAGTATTTCGCTGTCTTTTGCGCGTTTGATGATTGGGAGCATAACAAAAATATTGTGGTTTTGATATTTTTCCTTCATCTTTTTGATTGTGTTCCAATTCAAAATTGTTGGGGCGAAAATGATGTTACTTTTTTCAGAAAAATTTGCATTAAGTTTTTCATCGACAATATAATAATTTTCATGATTTTGTTGCATTTTTTCAGGAAAAATGCAATTTTTTTGCTTAAAAATGGAATTTTTAAGATGTTTTTCGTTGTTTTTAATTATTTTTTCTTCAAGGATTTTCACACATGTTCGGCGCATTTCGTTTATTATGCTTTTTGGCAGGAAAACTTCGTCAATTTTGCAATCAAAATCAGAAATTTCAAAATTTGTTTCCTTTAATTTGTTGATATTTTCAAATATTTGTTCTTTTTTTATTGGTTGATTTTCTGCTTTTTCAAGAATTTGAGTTGATTGAGCAGTTGCTTCAATGTCATGAAATTTCATCTTTAAAATTGCAAATTTATTTGTTTTTGCTTCAAAAAATGCGGAAATTTTCAACTTTTTTTGCTGATTTATCAATTGATTTTCACTTTCACTGTCCAAGCAAAGATATACATCATCTCCGACAGCAAATGAAAAATATTTTGTGAAAATTTCAAAAAGATTTTTGCCCAGATTATTGACATTTCCAACACCAATGCCGACTTCATTTTTCTTGCCAATAAATTTCAAGCCATCCCCAAAATGAAGTTGAGTTCCGTCAGTTTGAATTGTGACTTTTTTCAAGTCTTTGAACTTTTCGATTTTTGTTATTTTTCCAATTTTGATTCCGCGGTGATTTTGAAAATTTGGATTTATAATTTCTTTTGAAATGTTGTTGTCAAGATAATATCCATCATTAAATTTCCCGCGTGAAAAAACTTTTTGGAGTTTGAATTTTTGTTCATTCAAATTTGCCTGTGCGTCATCAAGTGCGGTGCGATATGATTTTACGGCTTGACCGACATATGCAGGTCTGCGCATGCGACCTTCAATTTTGAAAGAAACGACACCTGCGTCAATGAGTTCTTGCAAGCGCTCAATGTTGCACAAATCGTTTGTTGAAAGGAGATATCCATTTTTGACTTGTTTGCCATCAAGCATGGCGGAGTATGGCAAGCGACAGAGTTGCAAACATTTTCCACGATTTCCGCTTTTGTCGAAACGCAGACTTGAGAGATAGCAATTTCCAGAGAAAGCGACACAAAGAGCACCTTGAACGAAATATTCCATTTCAATGTCACAGTTTTCGTGAATTTTTCTGATATCTTCAAGAGTGGTTTCGCGCGAGAGAACAACTCTCGAAAAACCCATTTCTTTTGCAATGATTGCACCTTCCAAGTTGTGTATTCCCATCTGGGTGCTTGCGTGGAGAATTATTCCTTCAAATCGTTCTCTCAAAATTTTTGCGACACCGAAATCTTGAACCAAAAATGCATCCACTTTTGCCTCAACTGCACATTTGACCATGTCAACAAGGTCGTCAATTTCTTCATCAAAGACGAGGGTGTTGACGGTGAGATAGACCTTCACTCCAAACAGGTGCGCAAGTTTCACATATTCTGCGATGTTTTGTGAGTTGAAGTTTTCGGCGTTGTCACGCGCGTTAAAAGATTGCATTCCAAGATATACCGCATCTGCGCCATTATGGATTGCAACTTTCAAACTTTCTGGACTGCCTGCTGGGGCGAGTAGTTCAACATTTTTCATGACAAAATTATACACAAAATCTCTGAAAATGTAAAGTTTTTATATATTTCTTAAATAAGTGATATTGTATAATATTTTTCCTATCCTATCTGGATGATAAAAATTTGATTAAAATGAAGAAAAAAGAATTGTGAAAAAAGTTTTAAATATGAAATAAAAAAATTTTTAAAAATTTGGCACAATTGGTTGACTTTTTTATTTTTTGTGCATATAATAGTGCTAGCACTTGAAAGTCGAGAGTGCTAGCAATCAACAAAAAGGTAAAAAATATCTATGGAACTTTCCGAAAGAAAAATCAAAATTTTAAGTATTGCTGTTGAAGAGTTCATCAAGGACGCCGCGCCAATCACAAGTGGCAGAGTGCTTGACAGGACATCGCTTGATGTTTCCACTGCGACACTTCGCGCTGAATTGAACGCACTTGAAGCGATGGGGTTTTTGAAACAACTTCACACTTCGGGCGGACGAATTCCAACGGCGCAGGGATATCGTTTTTATGTTGAAAATCTTTTGAAAAACATCAAAGCGACGACTGGGGAGCTTGAAGAAGTCAGAAAACTTATTGAAAACAGAACCCAAAGCCTTTCAGACATTGTTGCAGGAATTGCAAAAATCATCAGTAAGGCGACAAACTATCCGACTGTTGTGCTTGTCAATGGCATTGAAAATTTGATTTTGCAGGAGTTTAAGATTGTTCCACTTTTGGATGACAAATGCATGGTTTTGATTGGAACAAACTATGGCTACATCACCGAGCAAATGAACATTTCAGCCACTGCCGAAAATTGCGAAGATGCTTCAAACTATCTCACCAAATATTTCAAAGGCGAAACGATGGGATTTATGATGAACAACATCGCAAGTTTGAAAAAAGGTATGAGCGGAGAGATTGAGGCGTTTCAGAATGTGGTTGACAACATTGTGCTGGGACTTTCAAAACTTAACAAACAAAAACTTTTGAATGTTCAAGCGGAGAGTGTGGTTGACCTTTTGGAAAAAGAAAAACCGGAAGAAACAAAAAAAGTGCTTAAGACCTTGAACGACCAAGCGGAACTTATTGAAGTGCTTAATGACACAGAAAATGAAATTTCTGCCGTTGTTGCGGATGATGACACTCAAAGTTGTTCAGTTGTGAAAGCGCCAATCATTGTTGGTGGAAACAAAGTTGCTTCAATTGGAGTGTTTGGACCACAAAAAATGGACTATATGGGCATCGCATCTGCATTGAAAGTGGTTGTTGATGAACTTCGGAAAGAAAAAGGAGAATAAATGGAAGAAGAAAAGAAGAAAAAAGCACATCACTGCGAATGTGGATGTGAAGAAGGTGGCGAATGTCATTGCGAAGGACATTGTCACTGCGATGATGAAAAATGCCACTGTCATTGCGAAGAACATTGTGAATGCGATGAGTGTTGCGAATGCGAACATGAGCATGACGGATGTGACTGCGCGGAAGAAGGGTTGAAATATTTGGCAATGGCACAGCGTTTGCAAGCGGATTTTGACAACTATCGCAAACATGTTGCGCAACAACTTGACTATCAGCGAGAAGAAGGAAAAAAGAGTGTGATTGAAGCATTTTTGCCATGCTTGGACACCTTCAAAGAAGCAAAAAAGAGCATAACGGACGAGGGTGTGCTTGCTGGAATCAACATGATTGAAGAGAAGATTTTGAACACTTTAAAAAATCTTAAAGTCGAAAAAATTCCATCAATCGGAAATGTGTATGACCACAATTTGCATGAAGTTATTGCTGTGATGCGTGACGAGAGCAAAGAAAGCGATGTCATTTTGGAAGAATTTCAAGCCGGTTACACTTTGAACGGCAAAGTAATCAGATATTCAAAGGTTGTTGTAAACAAACTTTAAGAATATAAAAAAAATCAAAAAATCAAGCGAAAAATCGCAAAAAAGGAGAATAAAAAAATGAGCAAAATTATTGGTATTGATTTGGGAACAACAAATTCTTGTGTGGCAGTTATGGAAGGTGGAAAACCTACTGTCATCGCAAACGCAGAAGGGGACAGAACCACTCCATCTGTTGTGGCATACACAAAAGACGGAGAAAGACTTGTTGGAAAGGTTGCAAAGCGTCAAGCAATTGTAAACCACGACAACACTGTCATTTCAATCAAACGTGAAATGGGCACAAACTACAAAACAAAACTCAACGGAAAGGATTATACACCTCAAGAAATCTCTGCAATGGTGCTTGCAAAACTTAAAGCAGACGCAGAAAGCTATTTGGGTGAAAAAGTTACACAGGCAGTCATCACTGTGCCTGCATACTTCAACGACAGCCAACGTCAAGCAACAAAAGATGCTGGAAAAATTGCTGGTTTGGAAGTTTTGAGAATCATCAACGAACCAACTGCAGCCGCTCTTGCATATGGTCTTGACAAGGGCGAAAATGCAAACCAAAAGATTTTGGTTTATGACCTT
>CAYOEW010000013.1:5118-20951 GCA_964403245.1 uncultured Lachnospiraceae bacterium | reverse complement strand
AAAAAACTGAAACTGAACGAAAAATATTCCTTGCAAACATAAACATGCACGCCGTCTTTCATTCCTTCATCAAAATCACGATATGAAATTTTGTGAGTTGTCAAAAACTCCTTCAAAATGTCACAAAAACTTCCAGCAAACAAAAACACATCAATTTTGGAATGCGCATACATTTCAAGGTCGTTTTTGAGAGAAAGAAAGTCTGTTACATAGTTTTTTTGCCCAATCGTTTTGTTTTCAAATTGACTTTCCGCCGTATTTGAAAAAACAACACAATTTGACAAATCCACATCCTCAAAATCCAAAAATCTGCCTTCAACATTCCAAGAAAGTTCCTGCCTGCTCTTTGCCAAAATTTTGCATTCATTTTCAATTTTTGTCGGTTCATCAACGACAATATTTTCACAGAAATCAAATACAGAATTCTCTCCAAATGGAAGAATGAGCGGAAAGAGTTCAATTTCACTCAAAACGCTTTCTGTTTTCATTGTTGCAAAGTCAAATTCTTTGATTTTTTCAATTGTATCGTCAAAATACTCCAAACGCGTTGGATAATCTTTCCCCAAAACAAAAACATCAACAACATCTCCGCGCACAGCGAATTGTCCCGCAGTGGACACATATTCCACCCGCTCATATCCAAATTTTGTCAATTTTTCAGAGAGTTGTTCAATTGGAATTTCTTGGTCAACGCAAATAGGAAATTTTTGTCTCAAAAAATTCAAGTCGAATTTTGTCGAAAGAGATGATGGAAGAAAAATCAAAACATCCACCTTTTTGCTTAAAAATTCACAAATTGCAGTCGAAAATGCAAACAAATTAACATCACTTTCATCTTCAATTTCCCTTCCGCAAGAAACAATTTGTGCCTTTTTCCCAAAATCAGAAAGTCCTTTCTTTAACTTGCTTGCTGTGACAAAATCCCCACACAAGCACACTGCTTTTTCAAGGCTTGCGACATACAAAACTTTTTCTCCAACAAAAAAACCACCGAAGTGTTTGGCTTCAGGCAGTTTTGATTTGAAAAGTTCGACAAATTTGTTCATCCCTTCAACCTTGCCTCAATTTCGTTTGCAACCTTCTCCAAAACAGGTTCAAAAACCGATTTGTCATATTTTGAAAGAACATAATCCGCAAGGTCTTTTGAAATATCTCGTCCAATTCCAACTTTGATACGCTCAAAATCCTGTCCAATGAACGAAACAATGCTTCGAAGTCCATTATGTGTCCCCGCTGAACCATGTTCACGATATCTTATGTTTCCTTTTGGCAAGTCAATGTCATCCACAACAACCAAAATTCTTGCGTCCTTGAATTTTTCTTTGATAAGGGTCACACATTCCCCGCTGTTGTTCATGTAAGTCAATGGTTTGACAAGCATGATTTTTTCGCCGTCAAACATTCCTTCTCCAATGAGCGCTTTGAATTTTTGTTTGGAAAAACTCACACCAATCCTTTTTGCAAAGACATCGACAGCGTCATAGCCGATGTTGTGATAGGTGTTTTGATATCTCTCATCTGGATTTCCAAGTCCAACAACAACAAACATATTTTTCCCTTTAAAATTCTTGATTTATGATTTTGTCAAAAGGTCCAACAACCTTTCCCTTTTCGATTTTGCTTTTTTCCAAATAACTTTGACAAACAAACGCTTCATCACAAATGATTGTGTCAAAGACATAGTTTCCACTTTCCAAAACGACATTTTTGCCGATGTAACTTTCTCCTTTCAGCACATTGTTTGGATACACAATTGTGCCTGCCTCAATTTCAACATCAGCGTCAATGAAAATCGTGTTTTCCCCAAAAAGCACCACCCCATTGTTTTTGTGATAGTTCAAAATTCGGTTGTTCAAAACCTTGAACGCAAACGAAAGTTTTTGTGCGTTGTTCACAATCACAAAATCTTCTCTGTCAAATTCTTCAATGGAAGACGAGAGCAATATTCTCGCATTTTTCAAATATTCCGCTCTGAAAACATATCCCCTTTCAAGACACATAACATTCATTCTGCGTTTTGAAAAATAATCCATAATATCCAAAAAAGTTGATTTTTTCAAGAGTGGAGTGTCGCTGTAAAGCACCGCAACGAAGGAAAAGTCTTCACAAAGTGGCGCAACAGCGCTCAAAATGTCGTCCGGTTCGTCAATCACAATTTGTTTGCATCCGGACGTGGCAAGACTCACCCAATCAATCATCTTCTTCCCACACAAATCAAAATTTGGCGAGATTTCCCCATTTGCTCTCACGATCACAACAAGAGTTTCCTTTGCAACCCATTCGTGATTTTCAGCAACTTCTGTTTCAGGCGTAATTTCTTTCAGGAATTCAAATTCCATTTGGTTTTCTGATATTTCGTTTTCGATTTCTGCAATTTCCATATATTTATTATAAATTCCAATACTATTTTTGTCAACCAACGAGAGAATTTAAAACAACTTTCTTTTCAATTTTTCTTCAAATTGTTTTTAAAATTAACAAAACTATGCTAAAATATTTGTGATGAAGACAAAAATCCTCTCGCTTTCATGTTTTGCGTTTGCAATTTTGTGTGCAATATTTTCTTGTTTTGTTCTTCCAACTTTTTCGACTTATGCAGATAATGAAGTGTATGTTTCAGAAACGATTTCAGACAGTGCTTTTTCAATGACAATGATGGTTGACGGACGCAAAAACTCCACCATTCCAAAGCAAACAAAAACGGTGCAAAACGATGCCGGAGATGTCACATATTATGTCTTTCAGTGGAAAGATTTGGAAGATTTACATTTCAGATTTCAAAGTCAAATTTCTTACTCATCAAGAGCTTATTCTTCCTATGAATTTCTTGTTTCGCACAAGTCCCACGAATCTGACACCTTAAAAATTGAAAGCTTATATCACGGCAACATCGCATCAAACAATTTCTCTCAATTTGATTTTTATTATTACATTGACAGCACAAGCAAAATCACTGAAAACGCAACACGATGCAAGGGCAATGATTTTGGATACTACAAATTTGATTTCAACTACACCTACATTGAAGACGAACAATCACACACAATTTCAATTGGAGAATTTTATGTTCAAGTTGTCCCACAAGACATTGACACTGTTCCGGAAACAGAACTCAAACTTCTTTACTCTGTGACAAGTTCAAACAAACTTATGAACGTTTTCAACATCTATCTTTCAAATGACAGTTACAAATATGTCGACCCAGCATATCTGCAATGGAATGTTGTTGGCAAAGACAAACTCAATGTTTCATATGTCCTTTCAAAAGAAATTCAAGAATCAAATTTGTCTGAATATGCAAACTATCGCGTGCTTTATGAAAACCCACTCACTCCAATTGGAACAAGTTTCATCTTTGACTCAAACGATGTGGAAGGCACATGGACAGTCATTCTCACAATCAAAAGCAACACATCTCACGACAAAACTTTAAGCGTTTCTGGTCTTTCAACAATCAAAGAACAAAAAGCTTCATTTTTGTGGATAATCATTTTGGCAGTGGCAGTTGTGCTTGTGGCAATTGTTGTGATAATCTTGATTGTTTTAAAGAAAAAACATGACAAAATTTGGTAAAAATTTCAAAAAAACATCAAAAAAAGCGGGAAAACTCGCTTTTTTTTATAATTTTCTTACAAAACATTGTGTATGCTTGACCCCATAAAATGCTGAAAAGTTTCGACATAATGCTTGATTATTTCAAGCGATGTAAAAAATTCAATCGGCTCTTCTTCGTCAATATATGTCTTTAAACGGACAATTTCCACTCCCAATTGCTCGATTGATTTGTGATTTGCAAGATAGCAAAGCAAACCTTCGTTTTTCTTCCAACAATATTCCAAATTGTCCACCAAACTTGCAACCTGTCCATTAACAATTGTTCCTTCTTTGACAGCGACTTCTTCAATTTCATAGCAATAACGATTGACAGCGTCAAGAGAACCAACCACAAGTCTTCCTTCCACAACACACACTGCGACCAAAACAAAAACAATCAACAAAAATGACACAAGTTTGAAACATCCATATTTTGTCATTCTTCCACCTTCCCCAGTGGTTCAATTTGTAATTTTTGATATTTTTGACCAAATTTTTGCAAATAGACCGCACCACTTTTGTCAACAGTCATCAAAAGCACATCCTTCACTTTTTTAACTTGCGCCTTTTTGAGAATTTCCATGATTTTTGATTCATCAATTTTGGCAACATCAAGATTATCCTTGTTGATTTTTCCTTCATTTATGATGTTCACGGGAATTGATGTGGAAGGCACTGACAATTTCAAATCTCCAACAGTTGCCGGTGCAAATTCGCTTTTTGGCAGAACACTCATTTTTCCATTTGTTTCCATGATTGCATATTGCACTTGTTCAATGCTGAAATATCCACACCCCCGAATTGCCTCAAACACATCATCAACCGACAAATTCAAATTTTTCAATGCCCTGCAATCAATTCCGTTGGGGTTTATCACAATCACAGGTTTTCCACTCAAAAATGAAGAAAATTTTTTTGAAATTGAACTTGCAAAAGTCAAAACAAAATGAAGTGCAACAAGTGTCAAAAGCGGAACAATTCCATGAAGAACAGGCACTGAAACATCTCCCATTGGAATGGTCGCAAGGTCAGCGATGATGAGCGTCAAAACCAACTCAAATGGTTGCATTTGACCAAGTTGTCTTTTCCCCATAAGACGATAGAGAAAAAGAACCACCAAATAAATTATTATTGCTCTTAAAACAATTGTTAACATGTTTTTATTATGTTAAAAAATAAATTTTATTTGCATATTTTTGTCAAAAAATCGCATTTTTTGCATTTTTTTTGATTTTTTTACACCAAATTAAACACAAAATAGATTTTACTTTTTTTGAAACTTTTTTGACAATTTCTTAATCTTCTGTGTTTTCCCAGCAAACTTTTCTTTGAATTGCACAAAATATCCAGAGAAGTTCACAACATCAAAAACCATACACAAAATTACATACACAATCGTCCCAATCACACATGAAATTGCAAGGTTAAAAAATGGAGAAAGACAATAGGACAGAAGCGAACTCACAAAAGAAGAAAGTGCCATTGTTGGAAGAGAAATCAAAGCAAGAATAATCAAATTTTTTGTGATTTTGATTTTAATTCCCAAACGTTTTTTCAGCATCAAAATGTTTAAGATTGATGAGATGACAGATGAGAGTCCCATCCCAACAATAAGGGAATTGATTCCAATATATTTTGGCAAAAAAATGATTGCCAAAAACATCAACACACCACCCGCGCAGTAATTTACAAAACTCTTCACTTCAAGACCGACAGAATTAAGGATTGCGGATGTGATGTTGCTTATTCCCATCGGAACCATAATCCATGCCGAATATTGCAAAAGTTTTCCGCTCAACGCGTCATTATACAAAAACTCTCCCACCTTGTCACCAACCGCCATGTAAAGTGGAACAATCAAAAACGAAACAAACATTGCAAAAATCAAGGATGACTGCACACGTTTTTCGATGTGTTTGTTGTCATTTTGCACAAGCGCCATTGAAATGTCCGGAACAAGCGCTGTCGAAAGTGAACCTATGAGAGTGGATGGAAGAAAAAGAAGTGGAAAAGTCATCCCCAATGCAACACCATAAAGTTTCATCGCTTGACTTGATGTATAGCCCGCCGAAATTAACCTTGCTGGCAAAATCAGAGCAACCAATGGTTGTGCAAAACTTCCTGCCACACGCACAGCGGTGATTGGTGCCGATTGACGAATGAGTTTTTTGTAAATTCTCGTTGGACGGTTAAGTTTTCCGCCATAGAAGAAATACAAAATCATCACAAAAAGTGCAGAAACAAAACAAGAAAGCGTGAAAGACCAAGCAACAGCCAACGCATTTTGAAGCGCAGTCATTCCTGATGCCAAAATAAGCACACAAATTGCAATTTTGACAACTTGTTCCAAAAGTTCACTGACACACAAACCAAAATAGTTGTCATTTCCCCACATTGCTCCGCGGAACACACTGTAAACTGACGAAAAAACAAGTGATGGAAGCAAAATAATCAAAATATGCATACAATTTTGGTCAGTAAAAAGATTACAAAAAAGATTGCGGAAAATCAAAATAATCACACACAAAAATGTGCTGACAGCAAGTCCAACAAAAAGACTTGTCGTCACCAAACTTCCAATTGCCTTCTTGTCAGCACCAACCCTGTAAGTTGCCGTCATGCGCGAAATAATCAAAGTGAAACCGCTTGAAACAATTGTCAAAAGCACCATAAAAACAGAAAGCGCAACCTGATACATTCCCAATGCTTCCGCCCCAATTGTTCGTGACAAAAAAATTCGGAACAAAAAACCAAACAAGCGTGTCAACACCGAAAAAAAGGTTATTATCATCACATTTTTAAAAATTGATTTCATACAATTAAATTTATAAGCATTTTTAAAAATATATACCAATTTTTAAGGAGTTTTGAATGAGCATCAAAAAAATACCTTTTGAATTCTATCAAGTCAAAAGAGGAGAAACTTTGAAAACAATTTCACAAAAATTTGAAATCGAAAGCACAAAAATTTTGCTCGACAACAACATGAGCCCAAAACAAATAAAAGAAGGAGTTTTCATTATTTTGAAAAAATAATTCACTCCTTTTTTGTCGTATTTTTGCTGTTTTTTGTCGATTTTTTGCAATTTTTTTGAGAATTTTCTGTTTTTTTGTCAGATTTATTTTGTGATTTCTTTTTTGTTTTTTCTTCCAAATTCTCAACTTTCACATCTTCAATCTTGATCTCTTTTTTGTCAAATTGTTCTTTGTTAACTTGTTCATTTTCATCAACTTTTTTCAAAATTATTGCATCTTTTTCTTCACAATTTTTTGTTGCAGTTTTCTTTTTTGTTTTGAATGTTTTTTGCAGAAAATTTTCAATCTGGTCACGATATTTGAATGAAAGGAAGATGAGCACCGCAACAATAATGATGATGAATGCCCACGCCACAAGCCCCCAACCATGATATGGAATGATTTCTCCGCTTCCAATATAGCACGTTGTGAAAATTCCAATTGGACGAGCAATCAAATTTGTGATGACAAAGAACGCCCATGACATATCCGTCAACCCCGCAACAAGACAAAGCACATCGTCTGGAAACATTGGCAAAACCATCATGATAAAGAAGGAATATTTCCCGTTTGAAAGAAATTTTTCCCACTTATTGCAGGACTCTTCTCCAACCATAAAAATCACAAGTTTGCGCCCAAAAGTTTTGCCCAAAGCAAACGCAACAACACTTCCAAGCATAATCCCTGCAAAACTCAACAACGCCGCTTCCAAAGGACCATAAATAAGCACACCTGCAAGGGTTGAGATTGTGGAAGGAATTGGCACGAACGTCACCTGCAAAAATTGGATTGACACAAAGGCAAATCTTCCCCAAAAACCAGCTGAAAGGATGAGTTGTCTGATTTTCTCAACGGAGTTGATATATTCCCACACACCAGTCCAAACGAGAATATAATACATCAACACAAGAACCGCAACAATAATTGCGATGACAATGCTGGAGCGTATTATTTTCTTTTTCAGAGTAAGCGGTTTTTTGTCTGTCATATATTTTTATTTTAATACAAAAAGAGAGAAAATACAAATTAAATTTTGACTTTTCGCAAAAGCCTTATGGATTAAACTCACTTGGATTTTGTTTTTCAAGTTTTGCCTTGACATTTTCTTCTGTCTGTTTTGTAACCTTTTGCGGTTTTATGATTTTCACATCACTTGCTGGAATTATCATTCCTTCAACTGCATCTTCCACGCCTTCCATCACGACACCTTCTTGCGGTTTGTAAAAATCATGTCTAATCTCTTTTTCTTCCAAAAGTTGACCATCTTTGTAATATTGCAAATAGCCCTTACTTTCATAGCCTTCACGCGGATATTTCAGTCGCAAATATTCCCCTTTATACAAAATTTTGTTGGAATATTCTCCCTTGCTGTCCGCAACAATTCTGTCACCATTATGTGGCAAAATTTTCACAAGTTCTGCTCTGCGCTTGACTGTGATTCCATCATCAAACTTTTGCCCAAAAATTTCAACCTTCACATTCTTTTCATCCGCATATGTTCTGATGTAAATTGGACAATCGAGATTATTTTTGAACACCAAATCAGAATAATCTCCCGAAACCATCGCGTCAAACGAAAGTGGGACATATGAAGCCGGCAGAGAGTGATGATTGACGCTCAAAACATCAATATCCGCAAGCAAAAGTGCATTATAAAGCGTTGTCGAAGCCTGGCAAACTCCTCCACCGACTCCATCAACATAAACTCCGCCAACGATGATATGCGCGCTTTTATAACCTTCTTCTTCCGTTCTTTTTCCTGTTGTTTCGTTAAAAGAAACTGTCTGCCCCGGCTCAACAATCATGCCGTTGAAAGAGGATATCGCTTTTTTGATATTACTTTTTCTGGCAGACGAACTGTTTGTATATAAAGTTGAGAATTCACTGCGTTTGATCACACTGTCTTTGAGCGCTTGAATGTCAATTTGATTTTCAATCTCAATAATTGGAATCTCAATATCCACTTCGTTTGAAATTTTAAGACCTTCATCAATCTTTTGATAAAGTTCATCTCTGTTCACAAGAATTGCATTTTGCCCAAGGTCAACAGAAAAAGGATTATCGTTTTCTGGTTCAAAAACAAGACTTGCCGGCTTTTGCTCTTGCTCAACATATGAAATTATTTCATCAATTTTTTCATTCATGTTTGAAAGCAAATTGACATATGAAACTTGAAACTCCTTGCCGTTTTCCTTTATTTGTTTTTCAGTTTTGAGATTTTGAAAAAAATTGCCATCACGACCATATTTTGACACTTGCATGATGATTGGTTGAATTTTGTTTGAAACTTCAAAATCACTTCCATTCAGCGTCCATTTTTTGTCTTTGCAGGACAGGTTGATTTTGACATCATTTTTGTGTTCCAACATATCCGTCAAAACAACATTTTCCGCTTCCGCAACACTCATTCCACTGACATCAATGCCATTTATTTTTGTGTTTTCATAAAATCTTTCTTTGCCAGTGATTGCGTTTGCAAAGAAAAGTTGGCAACAAATCAAGAGTGCCACAGAAACTGCTGATGCTCCCAAAAACCACAAAAACCCCTTTTCTTTTTTCTTTTTTATGTTTGATTTGCTTTGATTTTTTTTCATAAACATATTATGTCAAATATTAAAAAAAATATTTTTTCAACAGAATAATTCATGATAATAAAAAGAAAAAATGCACAAATTTATGCATTTTTTGTCGATTTTTTGCGTTTTTTTAATAATTTTGCAGATTCTTTTCAATTTCTTTAATCAAAACATCTTTTTCATTTTTGATTTTGCCATCAAAAACTTTGCTTAACAAATTTTGCAAAATTCTTCCATAACTTCTCTTGTCAATGTTTGGAAAATTTTTCTTAATTTCATTTTCGTCAATTTTAAGGTCACTTATTCTGATTGCCAAATCATGTTTCAAAATGTATTGATAGAAAAAGTTGTATTTGTTTTGCAACCTTTTTGACTTGCTTGCAACAAGTGGTTCAATGTTTGCCCAATTTTCAAAATATTTGAAGAAAAACTCTTTGTTGTTTGTGTGATTTAATGCGTTGTAATATCCACCCAAAAGGACAAAAATTTTGTTTGTTGCAGACTCCCCAAAACCAAATTGGTCCTGCAAAATTCTTTCCAAAAATTCCTGCAAACATTCAGGTTTTTCGGCGTCAACAATGTCAATCAAAAGTCCCAAAAATCTGTCTTCACACAAAAAGACCATTTTATATTTGATTGTTGGCTTGGAGAGTCCGAAATATTGCCAAACCTTCAACTTGTTCAAGAGTTTGAGTGCATTTTTAAGCCCACTCTTGTTCAGATTATATCGCTTGTCGCAATACAAAATTTTTTCAAGTTCGTTATATTTTCTCATACCCAAAAGCGCATCAATATTTGAAGAATTTTCTCTTGCAATACGAATTGTTCTTTTTTCAATCCCAAAGTCCAGTTCTCCCGCAATTCTCACCATTCTCAAAATGCGTTCGCCATCAAATTTCAAAACTTCATCATTGATTGCTCTTATAATTTTGTCATTAAGGTCAATAATTCCATGATGAATATCAACAATCTCGTCCTTGTTGATGTTGAAATAAATGGCGTTAATTGAAAAATCTCTTCGCCTTGAATCTTCCTCAATTTTGTCAGTTCTCTCCACGCGAATTGGAGTATGCGAGCCGTCAGTGTCATATACATCCCTGCGAAAAGAGGTGTATTCATATGTTTCATCATCTTTGCAAATCAAAAGACTTCCGCATTTAAGGTTTTTGATTTTGGTCGTGTAACCGCTGTTTTCAAGACGCTTGGAAACCTCTTCAATGTCAACACTTCCCGCCAAATCAACATCACCGCCAGAAATTTCAAGAAGTTTGTTTCTGACATAGCCCCCAACAACAAACAATCCTTCTGGGAAAAATTTGGAAAGTTTTTTTAAGTTGGTTGAAATTGGAATAAACATCATAACCTCACTATATATCTATAAATAAAATAATTTAAATAAACAAAAAAGTCAAATATATTTGACAAGAAGCATCAAAATTTAATATCATTAAAGAGAAAAAGAGATGAAAAATGAGAAAAATCAAAAAATCAAAAAAGAAAAAACAAGTTTTGCAAGATATTCCAATTGTTCGCTATCAAACTGACAAGGAACATGGTCTTTCTGAAGAACAAATAAACGAAAGAGTTGAGCATAAACTCACAAACGAAACAAAAATCAAAACTTCAAATTCATATTTGACAATTTTTTGCAAGAACATCTTCACAATCTTCAATTGTGTTTGGCTTTTCATTGCTGTTGCCCTTATGTGTGTGAATGCTTGGAGCGATATGATGTTTTTGTTTATTGTCATCGCAAACACAGCAATCTCAATCTTTCAAGAAATAAAAGCAAAGAACACCGTTGAAAAACTCTCCATGGTCACTGCCCCAAAAATCAAGGTTATCCGCATGGGGCTTCAACTTGAAATCAAAAGTGACGATTTGCTCCTTGACGACATTGTCATCCTTGAAAACGGAAATCAAATCCCAGCCGACTGCATCATTGTGGAAGGAATGGTTGAAGCAAACGAAAGTCTTCTGACTGGTGAATCAAATCTCATCAAAAAGAAGGAAGGCGACACACTTTTGGCTGGCAGTTTCTTGGTTTCAGGGTTGTGTTATGCCCGCGTTGACAAGGTCGGCAAAAACAACTATATCCAAACAGTTGCAGAGCGCACAAAAGACTTCAAACCACAAACATCAAACCTTTTCAAAGACCTTAACAGCCTTATCACAGTCATCATTTTGATTTTGATTCCAGTTGGCGTTTTGACATTTTGCAAAGAATATCTGATGAAAAATCAGCCAATAACAGATGCAATCACAAACACAAGTGGTGCGCTGACAGGAATGATTCCTGCGGGAATGTATCTTCTCATCACCGTTGGGCTTTCGGTTGGAGTCATCAAACTCGCCCGCAAGAAAACTCTTGTGAAAAATTTGTATTCAATTGAAATGCTCGCTCGTGCTGATGTGCTTTGTCTTGACAAAACCGGAACAATCACAGACGGAACTATGAATGTCATGGAAGTTGTTCCACAAAACGGAACAAGTCTTGCAAACATTGAAAAAGCAATGAAAGTCATTTTGGCAAATCAAAAGACAATGAATGCAACAAGCGTTGCGCTTCTTGCTCACTTTGGCAAACAAAACGTGCCAGTCAAAGAAATCATCGAATTTTCATCGCAGAGAAAATATTCTGCCACAACATTCACAAATGGAAAGACATATTTCATTGGTGCTGTTGGGTTCATTAAATGCGCAATGACTTCCGCCCAAAAGAAAGTTATGGAAAGTTATATGGAAAAAGGTTATCGCGTCATCAGTTTTGTTGAAGACACAAATCCATACAACGAAAAAATGGCTGGAAAACGCGGAAAACTCTTGGCGTTCTTCGTGCTTGAAGACCACATCAGAAAAGATGCAATTGAAACGATTGCATGGTTCAAACAAAACAACGTAAATGTCAAAATCATCTCTGGTGATGACGCTCTCACAGTTTCAAAAATTGCAAAACGCGTTGGCGTTGAAAACTATGACAAATATATCTCTCTTGAAAATATGAGTCTTCAAGAAGTTGCACAAATTGCGGACAAATTCACTGTTTTTGGACGTGTTACACCTGAACAAAAGCACATCATCATCAAAACACTCAAAACTCATGGTCATGTTGTTGCAATGACCGGCGATGGCGTAAATGACACCCTTGCTCTTAAAGAAGCAAACTGTTCAATTGCCATGGCTGACGGAAGTGAAGTTGCAAGAAACATTTCGCATCTCGTTTTGATGGAAAGCAATTTCTCCGCCCTTCCAGCAATCGTAAAAGAAGGACGACAGATTGTCAACAACGTTCAAAACTCATCAGTTTTGTATCTCATGAAGACACTTTTCTCAATCATGCTCTGTTTGACAACACTCATTCTCAACATCTCATATCCATTCACACCAAAACAACTTCTCTTGCTTGAAATGTTCATAATTGGCATTCCGTCATTCATTTTGACATTCCAGCCAAACAAGGATATCATCCGTGGAAATTTCATTCCGCAGGTTTTGAAAAAGTCAATTCCTTGTTCGCTCTTGATGTTTACAAACATTTTGATTGTTTTGATTTTGAATGAAAACACAACAACTCTCACCGAACCAGAATTCACTTCACTTTGCACCCTTCTTCTCACGTTTGCGGGATATATCAACCTTGTTTGGATTTGCTGGCCACTCAACCTGCTTCGTTCAATATGTGTTGGCATTTCGGCAGTTCTCATCATTTCTGTGCTTTGTGGACTTGGAAAATTCTTCTCAATCACAACATACACCTTCCCAGTCATCATCACACTTGTCACAATGGTTTTGTGTTCAATCATGGTTGTCACCGGAATATTCTATCTGAAAGAATATCTCAAACAACGCGCAACCAAAAAAGCGGTTGAAACGGGCGACAAAACAATCATTGAAGAAGAAGACAAGAAAGAAGAAAAACTAACCAAATGGTGGCAAAAAATGACAATTTTTGCTTCAAAACTTTCAAAAGATAATGAAGAAGAAGTCGTTGAAGAAGAAAAACAAATTCCACCAACAAAACAAGAAAAACAAAAAAAATCAAATAAGAAAAACAAATAAGAAACAACGTCAAAACATTTCTTATGTGTCAATTTGCTTTTTGGATTAAAAAAAATCATAGGTCAAAACTTATTCAACCTATGATTTTTTTAGTTTTCAAACATTGATTTGATTTTTTCATTTGACGAAACCAACAAAGTTTTGAGAAGTGTGAAACGAGTGGCAGTATATTTGTTTGAAACCATTCGGCGTAAATATTGTTTTTCACCCACAATCACAACCATCTTTTTTGCACGCGTAACAGCGGTGTAAATGAGATTTCTTGTCAAAATAATGCTTGGCCCAGCAATTGCCGGAATGACAATTGTGTCAAATTCTGACCCCTGACTTTTGTGGATTGTGATTGCATATGACAAGGACAAATCGACAAGGTCAGGTCTTGTGTAAAGACAAATTCTTCCATCTTCAAATTCAACAATAACTTCGCTTGTTCCCGGGTCAATGGTGTTGATGATTCCAATATCTCCATTAAACACTCCCTGCCCCGTTTCATCAGCAAAACGCCCATGTTTTTTCCATTCAAGGTCATAGTTGTTCGACATCTGCATAACCTTGTCGCCTTCGCGGAAAATTGTCTGTCCAAACTCAACCTGATGTTTGTTTTGAGAAGGTGGATTGATGCGCTCTTGCAAAACCTTATTGAGATTTTCAATTCCGCACACTCCGGCTTTAAGCGGAGCAAGAACCTGAATTGATTGCGGTTCAACATTCAAAAATTTTGGAAGTCTTTGCGTCACAAGGTCCAAAATGGTGTTTTTGATGATTTCTGGGTCATTTTTACTTTCAAAGAAGAAATCCATACTGGTGTTGTCAATCAATGGCATTTTCCCTTCATTGATAAGGTGAGCGTTTGTGATGATCAAACTCTTTTCTTCCTGACGGAAAATTTTTGTGAGCATGCAATAAGAAATCACACCACTTTGCAAAATGTCTGAAAGCACATTTCCTGCGCCGACACTTGGCAACTGGTCTTTATCCCCCACCAAAATCAACTTACAATCTCTCGGCATAGCCTTCAAAAGTGAACACATAAGCGCAACATCAACCATGGAAACTTCGTCCACAATCACAACATCCGTTTTGAGCGGATTGCTCTCGTTGTGAACAAAGAAACTTTGGTCATTTTGGATGACATTAACTTCCAAAAGTCTGTGAATTGTCTTGGCTTCATGACCTGTGCTGTCGCTCATACGCTTTGCCGCACGGCCTGTCGGAGCAACCATTGAAACAATTTTTTGCTGATTTGTCAAAATTTCCAAAATACACTTGATGATTGTTGTTTTTCCAGTTCCCGGGCCACCAGTAATGACAAAAACGCCATTATTTATTGCCCCAACAACCGCATTTTTCTGTTCTTCATGAAGAGAAATATGATTTCTCTGTTCAAAATTTGCAATTTCCTCGTCCAAATTTTGTTGTTCAGTCTTTTGGCAATTTGCAAGCCAAACAAGTTTTTGAGAAACTGAATTTTCGTAATAATAATATTTTGAAAGCATGACAATTTCCGTTCCGTCAAGATATGTGACAACGGCAGTTCGGTCAAGAGTCAGACTGTCAAATGCTTCTTCAAATTTATCCTTATTTTCTTCCAAATCAAGTTCAAGCGCCTGTGATGATTGGTCAAAAAGCATGACTTTTGGCAAATATGTGTTTCCGTTTTTTTCGCAAGAAGTCTTCAAGACATGAATAAGTCCAGCACGCAACCTGAACATACTGTCTTTTGGCAGTCCAGCATTTTGTGCAAAACGGTCAGCAGTCGTGAAACCGATTCCATCAACATCCTCAACAAGTTTGTATGGGTTATTTTTGACAATATCGGTCGTTTTTTCACGATATACATTATATATTTTCAGTGCCATATTTGTGGAGATGTTGAAATTTTGCAAAAATATGATTGTGTTTTGAACTTCACGATGTTCCTTGTAAGAAAAACCGATTTCAACCGCTTTTTTCTCACTTATACCCGAAATTTGTGCAAGTTTTTGCGGAGAATATTCCAAAACATCCAAAGTATCCTTCCCAAATCTTTCAACAATTTTTTTTGCCGTAATTGGTCCGACACCCTTAATCAATCCACTGCCCAGATATTTTTCAATTCCATCAAGAGATTGTGGCAAAGAGATTTCATATGTCGAAAAAACATACTGCACGCCGTATTTTGTCTTTTCAAACTTTCCATCAAGCGTGACAAGACTTCCAACCTGCACATCAATAAATTTTCCCACAACAGTCACAACGCTGTCATCTTTTTCCAGCCTTGCAACAGTGTAACCATTTTCTTCATTTCTATAAACAATATCTTCAATCGTTCCTGTAAGTGCCATATAAATATTTTAAAGAATTCCCAAACAAAAAGCAAGCAAAAGAAAGACAAGAATTTTTCAAATCAAAATTAACAAAAAAAGAAGCCAATTTCGACTTCCTTTTTTCAGATTTCTTTTTTCAACCAAAAAACTATTCTTCCATTCTAAATTCAAGCGAATTGTTTGAGTATTTTTTTACAAAATCTTCAAACACTTCAATGACAAGATTAAATTCATAATCATCATAACTTTTTTCCAATGCAATTTTTTCTTTATCAAAGTTCAC
>CAYOEW010000013.1:0-5018 GCA_964403245.1 uncultured Lachnospiraceae bacterium | reverse complement strand
TGTATGATTTATAGTCTTTTCTGTTGAATATTATTTCTTTCATTTTTTCTCTTCCGTTCTAAATTCAAGTGAATTGTTTGAGTATTCTTTAACAAAATCTTCAAACACTTCAATTATGATGTTATATTTATAATCATCTAAAGACTTTTGTAATTTGATTTTTTCTTTATCAAAGTTCACAAAGATATATTTGTTTCCATCGTCATAATGATACCACAAAAATTCAACTAGAGCATCAGCACTATAACATAAATCCTGATAATCTTCCCAATCCATATTTGATTTTCCGTCCAAATCTTTATAAATTTGAGTGTAAAAATCCTTGTATGATTTATAATCTTTTCTGTTGAATATTATCTCTTTCATTTTTCTTCTCCTTTATTATTTAATCCAAAAAACAGTAACTTCTCCATATAAGTGATCTGGTGAATAAAACATCAATCCATCGTTTGAATAATACATTCTCAATGAGTTTCTTTTTCCAGAAACATAATCAATGTCGCATTCAAACCAAACTCGCCCTTCTTCTTCTGGCAAAACATAATCTTTATTGTAATAAACATCTCCGCCAATCATTTTTCCTGGGGCAAGTTTTGAAAGGTCTTTGCCTGGTTCCCAACCAAGTGCTCTGGCTTCTTTTTTGGTAATGTAATAGTCAGGCAATTTCCCGAAAAGTTTCAGCCAAACATCTGGTGAAGGTTTTCGCTGTGAAACAGTGCCCAGTTCCATCCTGTCCAAATCGACATAATAACAATCACAATTCGGATGTTTTGGAAGATCATGCAACTTGTTTGATGCATGAATGCAGTGTATGAATGGTTCACAGCACGCTTTTTTCGCTTTCCCTGAAGATTCATTACAAGGCCCTTTTACACATTTCCCACGATGACAATATTGTTTGTAAACAAGAAAATAGTTGTTAAGATTTTCCGTCACCCTTTTGAGAATCTCTTCATTGTTGGTCAAATCCATTATATCATACCTCCTTTTAATTTCAAAATCAAAAAAAGAATATAATACAATTTTTGTGATTGCAAGAAAGTGTGCCATTTTTTTTAGAAGCCAATCTCGACTTCCTTTCTGCTTTTTGGTGACCCCGACAATATTTTTTTCTTTTTTCTTTTTTATTTCTTATTTCAAAATAAATCCAAAAATTGAAGAAGAGTGAAAAACGAAAAAATAAAAGTACAAACCAAAAAATCCTCGCTGTCGCTTGGATTTATTTTGTTTGGTGACCCCGACAACATTTTTCTAATCAAAGCATATCTCAACTCGTTCCGCCTGCCCATGATGACAAGGAAAGCGAATATGCTCGCATTGATGAGCTTGACGCAGTCATCTGGGTTCGAATCAAAATGCAAAGCATTTTTTTGTTTGCTTTTGCAAACAAACCCGTCGGGGAAACAAAAAAAAGAAGCCAATCTCGACTTCCTTTCTGCTTTTTGGTGACCCCGACAATATTTTTTTTAATCAAAGCATATCTCAACTCGTTCCGCCTGCCCATGATGACAAGGAAAGCGAATATGCTCGCATTGATGAGCTTGACGCAGTCATCTGGGTTCGAATCAAAATGCAAAGCATTTTTTTGTTTGCTTTTGCAAACAAACCCGTCGGGGAAACAAAAAAAAGAAGCCAATCTCGACTTCCTTTCTGCTTTTTTGGTGACCCCGACGGGATTCGAACCCATGATACCGCCGTGAAAGGGCGGTGTCTTAACCGCTTGACCACGGGGCCAACCTGATACTTTGTCAGTATAATACAAATCGACAAAGTTTGTCAAGCATTTTTTTAAAAAAAATTATTTGACTTTTTACAAACAAAAATGATAGTCTTTTTTTAGGTAAAAAAAGTGAAAACAGATGACAAAAACAACAATTTCAAAGCAAGATTTCTTCAATTTTTCAAGAAAATTGGAGAGTTTTTCGACAAAATAATGTTTCCAGAAGACATAAAATGTATTTTCTGCGGACGCGACATTTCAAATTTTGACGAAAAATTTTGGTGTGACGATTGTGAAAAAGAAATCACCTTAAACAACAAAAATCGCTGTTTGATTTGTGCCGAACCAATTGACAATGAAGCGACAGTCTGTGATTTTTGTCAAAAGAACAAAAGATATTTCAAAAGAGCATTTTGTCCATTTGTCTACGATGGAAAGATACGCAGTTCAATTCTTTCCTACAAAGATTCAAATCAGAGATACAAAGCCAAGCCATTTGCAAGAGCAATCGCCCATGAAATTTTGGCATCAGGTGTCAAAATTGACACAATCACCTTCATTCCACTGACTGCAAAGAAGAAAAAGAAGAGAAGTTTTGACCAAGCGGAACTTTTGGCAACTGAACTTGGCAAAATACTGAAAATCCCAGTTGTTTGTCTGTTTGAAAAGGTCAGAGAAGGCAAAATGCAAAAACAATCCACCTATAAAGAAAGACAGACCAACATCAAAGGGATGTATGTTTTGAAGGATGTCAAATTAAGCAAATCTCAATCAATATTGATTGTTGATGACATCATCACCACCTGTGCAAGCGTAAACTATTGTTCAAGTCTGATTGCAAACAAAGTGCAAAATGTTTATGTGGCATCCATCGCAAGAAACAAACTCAAATTCACAGAAGAAACAGAAAAGACATCAAGTTGATGTCTTTCTTTTATTTTTTTGAAACCTCAAATCCTTCTTTTGTATCTTTGACAACATATCCAAGCCCATCAATTTGCCCTCTCAATGCGTCAGCAGTCGCAAAATCTCTGTCTTTTTTTGCCTGCCAACGTCTTTCACAAAGAGTTTTTACATCTTCCGGAATTTCGTCATCTTCAAAATTAAGTCCCAAAACTTGGTTGAATTTCATAAGGGTCTCAAAAACATTTTTGCTTCGATTTTCCTTTAACATTTTCAAAACACATGCAATCGCCTTTGGCATGTTGAGATCGTCATTGATTGATTGCAAAAACTCCTCTTCAAACGCACTTGTGTCAACAACTGCTGTTCCGTTTTTGTGCTCCTTTGCCAAATTTTTGATTGATTTCAGGGTGTTTTTTGCCATATCCAAGGCATCAAACGTGAAATTTTGTTGTTTGGAATAATGTGCCAAAAAGTAGAAAAATCTGAAATCTTCTGCACTGTATCCCTTCTTTTCAAGGTCTGAAATTGTGTAAAGATTTCCAAGGCTCTTGCTCATTTTTCCGCCGTCAATTTGCAAAAACTCCAAATGCATCCACATTTTGACAACCTGATGTCCATAGTGACAATTGCTTTGTGCAATCTCGTTTTCATGGTGAACAGGCTTGTGGTCAACCCCACCAGTGTGAATGTCGATGTATTCTCCCAAAAACTTGTCGCCAATCACCGAGCATTCAATGTGCCAACCCGGATATCCCATTCCCCAAGGGCTTTGCCACTGCATGATATGTTCTTTTGGGGCTTTCACCCAAAGCACAAAGTCATACGGCGAATGTTTTTCATCGTCAACATCAATACGCGCACCCGCCAACTTTTCACGAATATCCATTCCCGAAAGTCTTCCATAATCTTCAAACTTGGAAATGTCAAAATAAATCCCCTTGCTTGTTTCATATGCAAATCCTTTTTCAAGCAAATCTGAAACAAACTTGATCATTTCATCAATCACGCTTGTCGCAGGAACAATATGTTCTGGAAGGTCGATATTGAGAGCCTTTGCGTCAGACATAAAGACATTTGTGTAAAACTTTGCAATTTCCCAAGGTGATTTGTTTTCTCTTTTGCTTGCAACAAGCATTTTGTCGTCACCTTCATCTGCATCCGATGTCAAATGTCCAACATCAGTGATGTTCATGACTCCGTCAAGAGTGTATCCATTATATTTCAGCACACGTCTGATGTTGTCCATGAAAAGATAAGCGCGAAAATTTCCGATATGCGGATAATAATAAACCGTAGGCCCACAAGAATACATCTTCACGACCCTGTCTTTGTGGCATGGAACGTCTTCTTTTCTTCTCGTCAGCGAGTTATAAAACTTTGTCATTTCTCCTCCAAACTAAATTCTTTTATTGAGATACAACGAAAGAATTTCAATGGCGTGTTCAATTTCTCTGTTTCTTTCTGGAAAAACGTCAGAAAGTTGTTGCATGAAATCGCCCAAAAATTCTTCGCCTTTTTGAGTAAGCTTCATCATGCGACATCGTCTGTCAATCTCGCCGTGTCTGGAAGTAACAAGCCCATGTTGTTCCAAATCTTTTGCCATAAGTGCAAAATTTGACTTTTTCATGCCAAGTTTTTCGATTATCATGCTGACAGAAAGGTTTTCATACTGTGAAATGAAATATAACACCTTGATTTTCAACAAGTTGTTGTTTGCGATATGCTTTGTTAAGTTTTCTGTTAATGCTTCAATTTCAAGAAGTTTGTCAATATTTTTCATACTTTATAATTATATAAAATCAAATTTTTTTTTGCAACTATTTTCTCCATTTCTCCGCAAAAAGTTATGAAAAAATCCTTTCAGCCGATTTTTTTGTCAAAAACATCTCTCAAAACAACAATTCTTCTTCAAAAAAACGCTTGCCAAACATTTTCAGTCCAGCGATTTTGTTTGACAACATTGGAGAACAAAAGATATAATTAAAAGGAAAATAAAGGAGGAAAAATGAAAAATAATTTTCAAATTACAGACGTCATCGCAAGACAAATTTTGGATTCAAGAGGAAACCCAACCGTCGAAGTTGAAGTCTATGTAAACAACAGATGCATGGGAAGAGCCGCCGTTCCAAGTGGTGCATCAACAGGTTCTTTTGAAGCAGTTGAACTTCGTGACGGCGACAAGAAAAACTATTTGGGAAAATCAGTTGAACAAGCCGTAAAAAATGTCAACACAGAAATTCGTGATTGTGTCATCGGAATGAACGCTCTTGATCAAGTTGCAATTGACAATGCTCTCATCAAACTTGACGGAACAGCAAACAAAGGAAGACTTGGCGCAAACGCAATTTTGGGTGTTTCTCTGGCAGTTGCAAAAGCAGCAGCAAAATATGTT
>CAYOEW010000012.1:0-21345 GCA_964403245.1 uncultured Lachnospiraceae bacterium | reverse complement strand
CACGGCAAAATCGCCAGCGTATGCGCGATTTTCGTTTGGCCGTGAAGCAAAAAAACAAGCGCCAAAGCGATACGTTTTGGCACTTGTGACAAAACTGAGCCCTAAGCGCAGTTTTTTTGCTTGGCGCAGAGGAAGAGATTCGAACTCTTGGTGCAATTTCTCGCACACAGCCTTTCCAGGGCTGCACCTTAAACCACTCGGACACCTCTGCATTACAAGGTCAAACAAAAACACAAGTTTGACCATCCGACTTAAAGTTTTGCTCTTAACTTTAACACAAAATGTTTTGAAAAGTCAACATTTTTGTGAATTTTCACGCGCAAAGAAAAATTTATTTGGCATTTTTGTATTTTTCTTCAATAATGCCACCGCCAAGACATGTTCCGTCATCCGCATACAGCACCACAAACTGACCTTCAGTGATTGCGCGCTGTGGTTGGTCAAAATCGACCTGAATATGTGTGTCATCAAGCACTTTCACATGAACTTTTTGGTCAGGCTGACGATATCTGAACTTTGCAAAACAATCAAATTCTTTTTGAGTTGGAACTTCTGGAATCCAATTGAATGTTGAAGCATAAAGACCATCAGAAAACAAGTCATCACATTCGCCTTGAGAGACATACAAAATGTTGTTTTGAAGGTCTTTTTTCAAGACAAACCATCTTTCACCATTTCCATTATGCTTCCCGCCAATGTTAAGTCCACGGCGCTGACCAATTGTGTAATACATCAGCCCCTCATGTCGACCAACAACCGTTCCGTCAGTTGTGCAAATATCTCCCGCCTTTGCAGGAAGATATTGTTTGAGAAACTTGCGAAAATTTCTTTCACCGATAAAGCAAATTCCCGTTGAATCCTTCTTTTCAGCAGTTGAAAGACCAAGTTCTTTTGCAATTTCGCGAACTTGTGTTTTTTCGATGTCAGCAAGCGGGAAAATGACGGATGAAAGTTGGTCTTGTGAAAGTTGGTTCAAAAAATATGACTGGTCTTTTGAGCCATCCTTTGCCTTTGCAAGATATGTCTTTCCATCGCGAACATATGTCTTTGCATAGTGTCCGGTGGCAATCATATCCGCCCCCAAAGTTCTTGCCTTTTGCAAGAAAGGTCCAAATTTGATTTCACGATTGCAAAGCACATCAGGATTTGGTGTTCTTCCAGCGCTGTATTCATCCAAAAAATACTGAAAAACTCTGTCATAATATTCCTTTGCATAATTGACAGAAAAATATGGAATATCAAGTTTTGTGCAAACTCTTTTGACATCTTCATAGTCATCTTCGGCGGTGCACTGCCCATCATGTTCATCCCAATTGATCATAAAAAGACCAATGACGTCATGTCCTTGTTTTTTCAAAAGATATGCCGCAACGGACGAATCAACCCCGCCCGAAATTCCAACAACAACTCTCATTTTTTCTTCCTTTTGTTTGTCTTTTTTGTGCCATATGAAGTGGAAATTTTTCCCGTTCGGCGCGATGTTTTTTCAGCACTCACATCTTCCAACTTCTCGTTTTCCACAACAGTTTTGTCCTTCAAATCATCCGTTTTTTCAGATTTTTTTGCAAGTTTTTCTTCTTTTTTGATTTTTTCTTTTTCAGCCCTGATTTCCTTGCGAAGTTTTTCAAACTCTTCACGTTCTTTTTCGTTTCTTTCAAGGTTCATGTCAATATAAACCGGCACTTTAAACTTCTTGCAACAAACATACACAAGACTCACAATCCACGCAAAAGCATAAATTCCAATCGGGATGAAAAGATATGTTGTCGCGTCCGACATTGAAGGGTCGCTGAAAATTTGACCGTTGAAGAATGTGCAAAAAAGAAGATACACAAACCCGGCGCTCATCAACCCACCTTTGATATATTTTCCAACATAATAATAATGCCCACCAAACAATCCAAGCAGGAATGCATAGAGCAGAAGTTTCCACCACTTAACATCTTTTGGAAGGTTGCAGGTATATATGACATAATCCTTGTCAAAGTGGAGAAGTTTCTTTTTTGCCGCCTTGTTTGTGGCAAATTCCATACGCGAAAAAATCAACCCACAATCATCGCATTGTTCTTGAGCAATCAGGCATTTGTTTGAACAACGTGGGCATTTTTTGTATTTTTTCGGTTTTTTCATTTTCATATTGATGATTTTAAAACAAAATCACACCACAAGTCAAGCATTTATGAAATTTATGCCATTTCATTCAATTTTTCGCTCGCCTTATTGAAATATACAAACGCAGGTTTGTCGTCCGGAACATAGTGCAAAACATATTCAAAAATTTCCTTCGCCTGCGCGTAATTTTTCTCATTATACGCTCTCACACCGCTTTCAAACTTGTTTTTCAGTTTCTTTAACTTCTCTCGTTTGTTTTTTGGATAATAATTAAGGCTTTCAAACAGCGAAATTTGTTTTTTCTCATCAACAGACAAAACCCCAGTGTATCGATATTCAAAATCAAAATTTGATGGCAAATTGTTTATCGTTTGGTTGGAAATAAGAATTTTGCTTCCGATATAAAGATTGATTTCTTCCATTTTCAATGCAATCCCCATGACATCCGAAATGATTGTCGGAGTTTTTCTCTCTTCATCCCCCACAATTCCAAAGATAACTTCCCCTGTGTCAATCGAAATGCGCGCATCAATTTCGGGAAGGTCTTTTTGGCTTTTGTTTTTGACATCAACAGCACGCAATATTGCATGTGCACACTCAATTGCATCTTGCGTTTTTGAAAAGATAGCCAACACCCCATCCCCAAGATATTTGTCGATGAAGCCATTAAAACGTTTGATCATCGGTGCAACAATTTTTAAATATGAATTGATATAGTTGAAATTTTCCTCCAAACTCAAAGTTCGCGAATGTGTTGATGTGCTTTTTAAATCACAAAAGAGAGTTGTGGCAGTTTTTTTGACCTGATTTCCAAGTTCAAGTTCAGAAATGCTACTTTTTCCCAAAAACTTAAAAAATTGCTTCGGAATAAATTTTTGTGCTTCCAAATTTGTCTGTTTGATTTTGTTTTCCTTCTCTTTGTAGATATAGTTGATTTTGTTGAGTGAATTTTCAATTTCTTTAAATTGCTTCCCGCCCCCAACCTTAAAATCATCAAATTTCATCCGCCCATCACCAAGTTTTTGGGTGATTTTTTCAACTTTTGCAAGTGGACGGCAGGAGAAAAGCACAATCACAAAAAACAAAGCCAAATACACAATTGTCCCCAAAATTGCCCAAAGATAGTTGTTGTAGGCATTCTCTTGCGTGGCGATTTTGAGCGTTGAACGAACGGATTGCGCAACAACACCATCCATGGTCTTGACTGCGCTGATATAAAGCATAAAAACACCATAGACAAGAGTGAGTGGAGCAATTGAAAAGAAGATGACATTTGAAAGGCGTTGTGTCTTCAAAAACCTGAAAAATAAAATTGCTGAAAAAACATTTGAAATGATTTGAAGTGCAAGAGCGACATATGCAAGCGGAGTGAAATTAAGCGAAAAACCATCCCCTGTCGGCACAATTGCCTGTAAGAGATATTTTGTCAAAAAAATTCCCGGGACGAATGTCACAACATACAAAATTAAAAAAATCTTTGTCGAAGTTCTCATGCACTTATTTTGAGAAGAAAAACTGGATGTATACAAAAGAATTTTGTCGAAAAAGAAAGTTTTTTGTATAACTTTCCGCAAAACGAAACAAGATATAAGCAAGGAGAAAAATATGGAAGAAAAAGAAATGCAAACGAAATATCTGAATGCGATATATCAAAACACAAAGACCGCAATTCAATCAATTGAAGACATCATCACAAAAGTCGAAGACAACGACCTTATCAGTGAACTTTCAAAGGAACAAGATGAATATTCCTGCCTTGCGAAAGAATGCGAAAATTTTGCGAAAGGTGAAAGGATTGAAGGAATCAAGGACAACAATTGGTTTGAAAAAGCGCGTCTTTGGACAAGCATAAACATGGGAACAATGATGGACAAAAGCACGCGAAACATTGCAGAACTCATGCTCCTTGGCACATTTATGGGCATCATCACCTGCATGAAAGACAAGGATGACCACAAAAACGTTTCATCCGAACTTGACGAAATCATCGACAAACTCTATCATTTTGAAAGAAATAATATCGACCGACTTTTGCCATTTTTGATAAAAAAAGAAAAATAATAAAAAAATCGAAAAAATCCCTATTTATAAGGCGAAAAAATATTTTAAAATTATTTTTTTAGAATATTTTTTTTATTTTTTTAAAATATTATCCAATTTTTCATTTAAATCAAAATTTTCAATGAGTTTAATCACAAATTTTTCACTTAAAAACACACTTTTCCCATTTTCTGTCACAAAGCAAAAAAGGTGAGTCTTTCCCGTTTGAACAAATTTCATAAGTTGTTTGATTGTGGTCTGTCCATTCACCATAATCACAACAGGTTTGGCAAAATTTTTGGTTTTTTTGTTGAAAATATTCATTCTTTCAAACTTTGAACTTTCAAACAAATCCAAACATCCAACAGTCAAAAAAACGGCAAAAAGCAAAAGACTTGGGTTGAAATTTGAAAAACAGCAAATGAAAAACATTGCAAAGAAAAACACACTCAAAATGACATTGAAAATCACAGTAATTTTCCTTGCATTTTTTTTGTCGAAAAAGAGCGAAAAAAGATTTACAAACACTCTTCCGCCATCAAGCGGATATGCTGGCAAAAGGTTAAAAAGCGCCAAAATCATGCTGACAAAAACAAAGTCTTCAGTAAAAAAATTTGTCGCTGGGAAAACCCACCACACCCCAACAATCAGGAGTGATGACAACAAATTTACACAAGGTCCAGCAAGTGCAATTTTGATTTCATCGCGACAGTCGATGTCTTGTCCTGCGTAGGAAAGTTCTGCTCCATATGGAGAAAGCGCGAAGCGTGAAAGAGAATATCCCAACCTTTTTGCAATGAAATAGTGGGCATATTCATGCAAAGAAATTGCAACCAAATAACTTATTGCACTTTTCAGCCCCAAAAACAGAAACAGCCAAATCCAAATCAAAATGCTGATTGGATGAATTTTGAATTTTTTCATAGAAACAACCAAAGACACACCACACAAATCAAAACAGACAAAATTCCAAAGGCGCTCGTCCAAAGTGCAAATTTTTTTGACAATTTGTGCTTCAAATTGACTTTTTGATAGTTCTCTCCATATGATTTTTGCTTGTCCATGGCATATTTTATGATATTTTTTGAAAAAACATGATTTTTCGACAATTTTAACAGTAATTTGTTAAAAAAAAACGAAAAAAATGCGATTTTTTCAACTTTTTTCGACAAAAAAATACATAAAAAAACTTTGCAAATGCAAAGTTATTTTGTTAGGCGATATCGTTTGCTCCCACACTTTCAATTCCTTCTTCTTCCTTCAAAAAATCAGGAATTTCTTCATCAGGAAGTTTGAATTCATTATACAAACTGTCGCTCTTTGGTTGTTCTCCTTCTTCAATCACCTTGATTCTTTCCAAAAGTCCGTCATAATCTGGAAGTTCAGCCAAATCTTGCAAATTAAAACGCTTCAAAAAGTTTTCAGTTGTTCCAAAAAGCAAAGGTTTGCCGACTGCATCCTTTCTGCCAACAACTTCAATCATGTTTTGGTCGGAAAGAACCTGAACGGCATAATCACAATTCACGCGTCTGATGTCTTCAATTTCAAGTTTTGTGATTGGTTGTTTGTATGCAATGATTGCCAAAGTTTCAAGTGCCGCACGAGTGAGTGCTTTTTCACGAATTGGGTTCAAAACTTCGCTGATATAGTCCGCATAGGCAGGATTTGACGCAAGTTGAACTTTGTTTTTGTATGTGATCAAATGAATTCCATTGTCGCCCGAATATGTCTTTTGAAGGTCTGCAATTGCCTTGTCAAGTTCTTTTTCAGTGATGTTGAGTTTTTCAAGAATAAAAGACTTTTCCAGTCCTTCTCCTGCAACAAAAAGGACTGAAAAAATGATGTCGTTAAGTTGTTTTTTGTTTTCAATATTCATGTCTTACACCTCGTTTGCTGTTATCACAATATTTCCAAAAGTTCCACTTTGGATGACTTTGACAGTTTGCAATTTCAAAAGTTCCAAAAGCGCCAAAAATGTGTTTATGAGTTCACTTTTTGTCATGTCTTCATCAAAAAGTTCTTCAAATTCAAATCTCTTGCGGTCTTTGGCAAAATTTCTGATTGAAATGATTTTTTCAGCAACAGTAAATCGGTCTTTGACAATCTTTTTTGGTTGGTCATCTGTTGCAACTTTTTTAAGTTCTTCGCGCGTCAAAAGTTTGGCAAATGCGTCCAAAAGTTGATCCAAAACCATATCTTTCATGATAACTTTGACTTTTTCGGTTTCTTTGCCCGGCGCACGATAAAGTTTTCCAACATCCTCAATTTCTTTGAGTTTCTTTCCGGTTTCTTTGAAGAGTTCATATTCCTTCAATCTCTTCAAAAGCAATGCTTCATCATCTTCTTCATCAGGTTCCGCTTCCTGTTCAACAGGCAAAATGCTCTTGGATTTGATTTCAATCAATGTTGCTGCCACTGTGATAAATTCACTTGCCTTGTCCATGTCAATGCTTTTGATGTCCTGCATATATTCCAAATATTGTTCTGTGATATCAGCAAGTCTGACCGTTGCGATGTCGAGTTTTGCATCTTTGATAAGGTGCAACAACAAGTCAAGTGGGCCTTCAAAATTTTCAAGTTTGAAACGATATGCGTCAGAAGACAAAAGCATATCTTTGCTTTGCTCTTGCTGTGTGTTTTGCTCTGCTTCTGCCATAATCTCGCTCCTTCTTGGTCATTATATCAAAAAATCACCCGCAAACGCAAGTGATTTACAAACAACAACGCTTTTTCAATTCAAAAAATGTTTAAAACAAACCTTCAAATTCAGACAAATTCAATTTTTTTCTCACAATCCACAAAAATCCAACAAAAAAAATGCCGTTTGGCATTTTATTTTGTTCTTTCCTCAACTGTTGTTTTGTTTAATCTTATTTTTTGCAGTTCTTCTCTTCTTTTTTCAATATTATCTTTTCTTCTTGCTTCAAATGAACTGTTTTTAATAACATCTTTTTGTTTTTCATGAATTTCTAAAATCGCATGTTTCACTGCGTAAAAGCGCAAAAGTGATTTTGGAAAGTTAATATCCTCAAGCAAACTTACATTTTTTCCGATTTTTAAAACATTTTCAACATCATTCAAAAATTTTTGATATTTCTTTTCAAATGCTGCATTGATGATATTTCCTTTTTCATCATAGATATCTTTATCCTTATCATCGCTATAAACAACATTACAAATATATCTTTTATCTAAATTTTTATCAAAATAGTAAAGTTTTGCTTCTTTACTCTCTTTGTCATAGATAGCAAAAAGATTACAATCTTTAAATTTATGTGCCTTAACAATTACAATTTGACCATCTTTCTTTTTAAATTCAATGAACCACTCATAATCACACAACTCACGATTAAACTCTCTATAAAAATTTGGATAAATCGTTTGTTTGTCAACTTTCTTTTTCTCTTTCATATCATTTCTCCTGTTTTTTTCTCTCACATTTTAACATAACAAGTCATGAATGTCAATATGTTTTTTTATCGTTTGTTGTTTTAAAAATTTGATTTTTTTAACATTTTAATAAATCTTTCTTTTGCTCGTCATTTTTCATATTTACAATTGTAGAGAAACATGACTTAAGTGTATTTTCTTTCCCTTTGACTTGTTTTTGAAGAATCATAATAAGACAATTATTTCCTTTTTTAACTGCATCTTCAATTCGGTCTTTATATTCAGTACGAAGAATTTTGAAAATTGCACTTTGAACTGCTGGAATACATAGAATATTTTTTTGCATATCTTCAGATTCAATCAAATCTGTATCTTTTCCAATTCTCAAAACATTTTTAACATCATCCAAAAGTATGTCATACTTTTCATGAATGTCGTTATAGATTATGTTTCCATTTGCATCATAGAGATTTGCATCTTCATTATCTTCATCATAGACAGCAACAAGATCACAGCCTTCGAATTTGTGTGCCTTAAAATATGGGCCAATTTTTTGACCACTTTTAAATTTAACCCACCACATATCTTCATGAAATATTGGGCTATTTTTTTTCCAAACATATGGATATCCCGGTTTAACAACTTTCTTTTTCTCTTCCATGTCATTTCTCCTGTTTTTTCTCTCAAATTTTAACATAAGGTGTTTGTGATGTCAATATGTATATATGAAAAAAAAGAGGGTGTTTTTCCTCTTTTTTTGCTTTTTTACCATTTTTTAAGGATTTTTTGGAAGGTTTGAGAATATGACAAACCCTTGATGTCTGTTCTTATTTCAATTGGAATTTTTTTGATGACATTTCCGTTTTTTGTGATTGTAAGCGTTCCAACATTGTTTCCACTTTTCTGTGGTGCTTTGATTTTTGAACTTATTTCAACGGTTGTTTCATATCCCGACTTTGTTCCCTTTTTCACAACAGCACAGAATGAATCTTGTGCAAAAACAGGTGCAGTTTCAGTTGTTCCCTTGAAAATTGGAACTTCACAAATTGCAATATCTTTGTCAACAATTTTTTCGCTTTCAAAATTTGCAAATCCAAAATTGAGTAATGTCGCACTTTCATTAAAACGCGTTTTGCTGTTTGGCGCGCCAATCACAACAGAAATCAATCTCATATCTCCCCGCTTTGCAGATGCTCCCAAACAGCACCCTGCTTCATTTGTTGAGCCTGTTTTTCCGCCATCACATCCTTGATAATATCTCACAAGGCGATTTGTGTTTACAAGTTCGGTTTCTCTTCCTGACGGATGAACAAGTTTGTCCATCCAAATTGTGCTGTATGCATGATATGTGTCATGTTTCAAAATTTCACGAAGAAGCGTTGCACAATCTTTTGCGCAAGAATATTGTTCTGGAGCAGGCAGTCCGGTGCAGTTGGAATAGTGAGTATTTGTCATTCCAAGTTCCTTTGCACGCTTGTTCATTCTGTTTGTAAAAGCATTTTCGTTGCCATTGAAATATTCCGCCAACGCCACACTTGCATCGTTTGCAGACGCCATAATCACAGATTTGAGCAGGTCTTCAAAAGAATATTCAACATATGGGTCAAGAAAGACTTGCGACCCACCCATGCTTGACGCGTTTTCAGTTGTTGTGATTTTTGTGTCAGGTTCAACATTCCCCGCTTGCAACTCTTCAAGAGAAATCAAGATTGTCATCATCTTGACCATGCTTGCAACTGGAAGATGTTCGGATTCGTCCTTTGCAAAAAGAATATCCCCACTGTCTGCCTCCATCAAAAGCGCGCTTTTGCTTGAAATGTCAATGTCTGCCGTTGCACTTGCTGAAAAAGACATTGTTTGAGTGCCAACAAACAAAAATGAGAGTGCCAAGAGAAGACATAGTCCACATTTTGAGAATTTTTTCATATAAAAACACTCCTTTGCTGATAGTTTTTTGCAAAAAGGAGTTTTTTATGCAATCATCAAATCACCAAAATCACGCGACCATTCAAAACAAGAAGCAAAAGCGTTTCAATCAAATTAAGAAACAGAGCAAGCAAAATGAAAACAACCACGAAAAGAAGACGATTACACTCACAACACCCAAATTTGTGACAATCGGCGTTGAGTTTTGACAGAATAATGTAAAAAATCACAAGAACACAAATTGTGGCAAGTTGGCAAGGCAAAATGATGATTATTGCTGTGAAAATCCCGCCAAAACCATAGAAAACAAACATAAGTGCAAAATTAAGCCCAAAAAGATATCCGCGATATGCAAACAAAACCTGTGCAAGTGGAAAAAGATATTTTGAAAAGGAAAGTGCGGTCAAAATCAAAATATTCACCACCAAAGACAGTGTTCTCGAAAAAAATGCAGATGTTGAAGCCACAAAGCCGGAGTAAAAATCCCCAATATCAATCTCCTGCAAACAGCCCAGTGAAAAATTGTTGTTGCTTTTGATTGCAACAAAAATTCCAGTGCAAATTGCAATCAAAATAATGGCAAAAGAGAGAACAATCTTTCCTTTACTTTGTGAAATTGCTTGTGCAAAAGAGAATTTAAGACCACCAAAAAATGTTTGAGCCTTATATGATTTTTTCATGATATAAATTTATTTAATTGCAATAAAAAAAAGAACTGACATGTTTTGCCAGTTTTTTTCAAATTTATTTTTTAAAAAAATCGGTGATTTTTTGAGAAATTTCCTCAAAAGCACTTTCTCGATTTTCAACATCCACATGACAAACATCCTGCATTTGTCGAAGAAATGTGAGTTGCCTTTTTGCATAGTTTCTGCTGTGCTGTTTGACAAGTTCCACCATGCGCTCATATGAAATTTCACCATCCAAAAAGTCAAGAACTTCCTTGTATCCAATTGCATGCATAGACTGATTTTGTTTTGTAAGCCCGCGGTTTTTGAGTGCTTCAACTTCCTTCAAAAGTCCATTTGCAAGCATTTCATCAACGCGCCTGTTGATTTGGTCATAGAGCAAATTTCTGTCCCTTTCAAGCGCAAACAAAAGCGCTTCAACTTCCACGTCACTTCTCCCTTTTTCGCCGTCAGAAAGGGCAATTTCAAGCGCTCTGACGAGCCGAACAGTGTTATGTCTGTCCGTTTTTTGAGCCATTTGTGGATTTTTTTCTTGCAACAGACAAAAAAGTGCATCATTTCCTTGTGTTTCAGCAATTTCTTGAAGTTTTTTTCTCAATTCTTCATTTTTTCCAGTTCCACCAAAGTCATATCCATTCACAAGCGCCTTGACATAAAGTCCCGTCCCACCAACAACAATTGGCAATTTTCCGCGTTTGGAAATTTCAGTGATTTTTTGTTTTGTAAGTTCAACAAATTCAAAAACAGAAAACTCTTGTTCTGGTTCAAGAATGTCAATTGCGTGATGAACAATCCCATCCATTTCTTCTTTTGTTACTTTTGCCGAACCGACATCCAATCCTTTGTAAATTTGCACGGAATCTGCGGAAATAATTTCCCCATCAAAAGCCTTTGCCAGCCGAACTCCCATTGATGTTTTCCCAACACCCGTCGGGCCAAGAAGAAAAACACATTTCATATCAAAGCGTCCTTTTAAACATTTTTTCAAGTTCTTTGCGGGTCATTTTCACGATGATTGGTCTTCCATGTGGACAAAGTGGAACTCCGTTTTTGATTTGATCAATCAAATATGAAATCTGCTCTTTTGAAATGCTGTCGCCCGCACGAATTGCATGCTTGCAAGCGGTTTGACAGAGTTTGTCATTGATAAGTCCGCTTGCTGTGACATCAGAAAATTCATCATTTGTCAAAATTTCATCAACAAATTTTGAAACATCGCAACCGCTCAAAACAAACGGAACAGCCGTGATTTCAAAATGCTGTCCATTCTGTGCAATTTCAAATCCCATTGACTGCAATGATGAAACTTTGCTTGCAAAAAGTTGGGCATCTTTCGCCTGCAAATCAAGTTTGAATGGCACAAGAAGTCCCTGTCTTTCAACATTTCTGTTTTCAATTTGTTTTTTGAGTTTGTCATAAAGTTGTCTTTCATGCATTGCGTGTTGGTCAATCACATAAAGACTGTCTTCAAACTCTGTGATGATGTAGGTCTTAAACACCACACCAATCACTTTGATTTCTTCCACTTTTGATGTCAAAAACTTTTCTTCGACCACCTTTTGTGATGTTTTTTCTTGTTCAAACTCCTTGCGAGCAGAAACGACCACTTCATGCATCAAACTGTCGCCAGATTGGTCAAAAAAGATATTCCCACCCGGACGATTTTTTCCGCGTCCGTCCGATTTAATCTCTGAAAAGTTTGGCATATTGATGATTTCAACGCCATTTTTTTGAATTTTTTCGGTTGTTTGAAGTTCCTCGGAATTTTGGTCGAGGTCGACTTTAACTTGATAACTTGCGCCTTCTGTTGGGGAAAGTTTGTCAACTTTGCTCAAAAGTTGTGCATTAAAAGTTGTGCGAGCAGGGTCTTTTTCGTTTTTTATGTCAAACTTGCTCCACTGACTTTCATCTTCGTTTGTAAATTCAAAATCAGCGATGAGATTTGTTGAAACAAGAGCCTTTTCAACAGCACGTCTGATAATTCCAAAAATTCTGCTTTGGTCGTCAAATTTAACCTCTTTTTTGTTTGGGTGAACATTGACATCCACCCTTCCATATGGAATGCCAAGTTTGACAACATAGATTGGATATCTTCCCTTCATGAGAAGCGGGTCAAATGCCCCTTGAATGCAGGCAGAAACCATATAGTTTTCCACATAACGATTGTTTACAAACATTGTCTGATAACTGCGATTTGGACGCGAAAGTTTTGGTGATGTGATGTATCCCGAAACGGTGATTTCATCTTCGGTGTAAGAAAGTTCAACAAGATTGTCGTGAACTTCTCTGCCATAGATGAGATAAATCACTTCATCAAGTGTTCCTGACGAGTGACTGTAAATTGTTTTTCCATCCACAACAAATTCGAAGTCAATTTCAGGATGAGCAAGCATAAACTTTTCCACCAAATGCTTAACTTCACCTTCTTCTGTCTTTGGTTTACGCAAAAATTTCAGACGAACTGGAGTGTTATAAAACAAATTTTGCATGACAACAGTCGTCCCGTTCAATCTGGAAATTTCACTTACTTTTGAAATTTCTCCACCATTTGCTTCAATTGAATATCCACTTTCGGCACTCTCCTGCTTTGTTGAAAGAGATATCATCGAAACAGAGGCAATGCTTGCAAGCGCTTCACCGCGAAAACCCAAGGTTGAAATTGCATCCAAATCATCAATATCCGCAATCTTACTTGTTGCGTGTGGCAAAAAAGCAAGCGGAAGGTCTTCTTTTGAAATTCCGCATCCGTTGTCAGAAACAGAAATCTTTTTGATTCCCCCTTCTTCAATTTCAATTTTGATTTTTGTTGCACCAGCGTCAACACTGTTCTCAACAAATTCCTTGACCACCGATGCTGGACGTTCAACAACTTCTCCGGCAGCAATTCGATTGTAAATCTTCGGTGAAAGCAGATTTATTGCCATGTTTTTCTCCTTTATTCTTTAACCTTTTCAATAAGGTCAGAAAGCACTCCAAAACTCTCAAGTGGCGACATTCGATTGATGTCAATATCCTTCAAAATTGACACAATTTTTTGCCCAATTTTGTTTATTTTTTCTTGTTTTGCTTTTTCTTCATCTTCGCCAAACAAGTTCATATCAAGTTTCTGATTAACTTTTTCCAAATTGACACTAATTTCCTTTGCTCTTTCAATCACTTTGGCTGGAACACCAGCAAGTTCCGCAACTTCAACACCAAAGCTTCGATTTGCAGCACCCCTGATGATTTTGTGCAAGAAAACAATGCTGTCACCCACTTCTTTGACGGTGATTTTGTAGTTTTTGACACCTTCAAGCACACCTTCAAGTTCGGAAAGTTCGTGATAATGAGTGGCAAACAATGTCTTGCAACTCAAATTTTTGCACATATATTCCACCACAGCCCACGCAATTGAAAGTCCATCAAAAGTGGAAGTTCCGCGTCCAATTTCGTCCAAAACGACCAAACTTTTTTCTGTCGCGTTTGCCAAAATGTTTGCAACTTCACTCATTTCAACCATGAATGTTGACTGTCCAAACGCAAGGTCATCGCTTGCACCAACACGCGTGAAGATGCGGTCTGTAAGTGCGATGTTTGCGCTTTTTGCAGGGACAAAACTTCCAATATGAGCCAAAAATGTAATGAGCGCCACCTGGCGCATATATGTGCTCTTTCCTGCCATATTTGGACCAGTGATGATCATCATTTTGTTCTCTTCGCAATCAAGAAGAGTGTCGTTTGTGATGAACGCTCCATCTTTTGCAAAATGCTCAACAATCGGATGACGCCCGCCAACAATTTCGATTTTTTTGAGATTTCTGCTGATGTTTGGCTTGCAGAAATTATATTTCACCGCACATTGTGCAAGGGAAAGAAGCGCATCAATCTCGGCAATAATTTTTGCGCAATCCAAAAATGCAGAAAGGAAATTTGAAAGATATTCCAACAGCATTTTGAAGAGTTTCTCTTCCAATTTGATTGCGTTGTCAGAAGAATTAAAGATTTTGTCTTCAATTTTTTGCAAATCTTCGGTCGTATATCTCTCCCCGTTTGCAATTGTCTGCTTTCTGATATATCTCAACGGAACAAATTCAGTTTGCCCCTTTGGAACTTCAATGTAATATCCAAAAACATTGTTACTTTTGATTTTTAAGGTCTTGATGCCTGTCGCTTGCTTTTCAAGTTCTTCCAATTTTTGACATTCAATTTCAGCCAATTTTTTTGCATCTCTCAAAAGGTCAAGTTCTTCGTTGAAGCCTTCTTTGATATATTTTCCATCTCTCAAAAGCACCGGTGGGTCATCGTTGATTGCGTTGTTAAGAAGCGTTACAATCTCACCAAAATCAACGAGATTTTCGCGGTCGTTTGTCAAAATTTTGCTCTTTACATTTGCAAGCAAACTCTTGATGTTTGGAATTTCTGCAAGCGATTTTCGAAGAGAAACCAAATCTTTTGGCGAAACATTTCCATATGCGATTTTGCCGGTTATTCTTTCAATGTCAGTGATGTTTGACAAGCACTCCGAAAGTCTGTCACGCAAAATCAAACTTTTTGTCAGTTCCTCAACACCATCCAATCTTTGATTGATGACACCTGTATTTTGAAGCGGTTGGTCAAACATTGCACGAAAATGTCTTGCGCCCATGCTTGTCTTCGTCTTGTCCATAAGCCAAAGAAGAGAACCATATTTTTTTCTTTCTCTGATTGTTTCCACAAGTTCCAAATTGCGTCTTGTGTTCATGTCAATCGACATAAATTCGTTGTTTTTTACTTTCTGAATTTTGGAAATATTTTTGAGTGTTCTCTTTTGTGTGTCGCTCAAATATTCCAAAAGTCCACCAATTGCGCTTATGTCATCGTTTGAAAGTTCAAACACATTCTTTGCGTTTTCGCCAAATTGATTGTTCAAATTTGACTTTGCCTTTGATGAAAAAGCATATTCAAAATATTCCTGAAATTTTGGATAAACTCCCAACTTCAAAACGGCAAGAGAAGAATAGAACTCCTTTGCTTTTGCGTTTCCGATGATTTCGGAAGGCATAATGCGTGTCAAAAGGTCGGAAAAATTTGTTTCCAAATTTTCGTCATATGAACAAAGTGAAGTCTGTCCAGTTGTGATGTCACAATAGACCACTGACAAGTGATTTGCGTTTGAGTTTAAAAACATGCACATGATATAGTTGTTTTTTCTCTCTTCAAGCATACTGTCGTCCACAACAGTTCCGGCAGTGACAACTCTCACAACATCACGTTCAACAATTTTTACGCCCTTTTTCGGTTCGGTCAACTGTTCGCAAACAGCAACTTTATAACCCAAGTTAACAAGTTTTGCAATATATCCTTCTGCGGCATGATAAGGCACTCCACACATTGGAGCACGTTCATCAAGCCCGCAACTTTTTCCAGTGAGAGTCAAATCAAGCACCTTTGAAATTTCCACAGCGTCTTCGTAAAAAAGTTCATAGAAATCACCCAAGCGATAAAAAAGCACGCAATCCTTGTATTGCTCTTTCATCTGCAAATAGTGTTTCATCATGTCAGACAACTGCTTTTCTTTTGCCATTATTTTTTCTCCTGTTGAATTTTCTTTTCAAGCGCCAAAAGTTCGTTTACTCTGCGCTGTTTGATTTTTTGGTCAACCTGCCCCTGCATTTTGCTTGCCACAGTGCCTTCGCGCGGAGAATACATAAACGCAAAAATGCTGTCATACTCAACAGCACGAACAAGACTCATTGTGTCCTGAAATTCCTCTTCCGTTTCAGTTGGAAACCCAACAATAAAGTCAGAAGTCAAACGCACATTTGGAATTTTTGTCTTGATTTTGTGGATGATGTCCAAATATTTTTCTCTGGTGTAAACGCGGTTCATAAGTTTCAAAATTCGATTGTTTCCGCTTTGTGCTGGAAGATGAATTTCTTTGAGAATTTTGTCTTCACTTGCAATCACATCAATCACATTATCTGTCAAATCTTTTGGATGAGATGTCATGAAAGAAAGTTTGAAATCGCCGTCAATGGCACAAATATCCTTCAAAAGTTGAGCAAAAGAAACTTGCGGTTGCAAATCCTTGCCATATGAATTGACATTTTGCCCCAAAAGAGTGATTTTTTTGTATTTTCCTTCCGCCAAAACATCTTTGATTTCTTTCAAAATGTTTTCTTCGCGTCTGCTCTTTTCCCTTCCACGAACATATGGAACAATACAATAAGTGCAAAAATTATTACACCCTTGCATGATGTTCACCCAAGCATTATCCCCACTTGTGCGTTTGTATGGCACAGTTTCGTCAATTTCACCTTCCGGCAAAAGTTCAAGAACTCTGCCATGTTTTACGGCATTGACATAACTTTCAAAATATGGCAAATTAAACGTGCCAATCACAATGTCGACAAACGGAAAAGTTTTGAGAATATAGTTTGCGGTCGACTCTTTTTGAGTCATACATCCACAAACGGCAATAATAAGGTCCTTCTTCTGTTTTTTGAGTCTTTTCAACGCTCCAACATTTCCAAAAACCCTGTCTTCTGCTCCTTCACGCACAGCGCAGGTGTTGAAAATGATAAGGTCGGCATTTTCGCGCTTATCAGCCAACTCATAACCCATCTTTTCGCAAATTGAAGCCAACTTTTCACTTTCGTGAACATTCATTTGGCAGCCATATGTAACAATAAAATACTTCATGTCATGATTATATCAAAAAAAAGCATGTTTTTGCAAGTCAAAATATGAATTTTTAGACAAAATCTGACACATAATATGAAAATGAAGAAAATTGTCAAAATTTGTCTGATTTCATGTTTTTTGGCGTTAACTTTCGCTTTATCATTTGGCGGGACATATTTGACAATAAATTTCATCAAGTTTCAATCAATTCCACTTAACTGCGAAGCGTTGACAAGCCCGGCGCTGTCAATTGAAGTGTTTTCAATTGAGAACAAAAAATTGGAGGAAGAAAATCAATTTAATGGCGATTTTTGTGCACTAAACGACCTTCAATCTCACACAAAAAACGCTTTCTTATCGATTGAAGACAAGAAGTTTTACTCACACAACGGCATAAACAAAAAACGTATGGCAAAAGCACTTCTCAACAACATAAAAAGCCGAAGTTTGAAGGAAGGAGCATCCACAATAAGCCAACAGCTCATCAAAAACACGCACTTGTCAAACGAAAAAACAATTGAGAGAAAATTAAAGGAAATTGCTTTGACACAGAAATTGGAGAAAACATTTTCAAAGGACGAAATTTTGGAAAGTTATCTCAACATAATTTTTTTTGGAAACAATTGCTACGGCATTGAAAGTGCAAGCAAATTCTATTTCAACAAGCAAGCAAAAGAACTCTCCTTGAGTGAAAGTGCAACACTTGCCGGCATCATCAAATCCCCTTCAAAATACAGTCCAATCACTCACCCTGACAACTGCATTTCAAGACGAAATTTGGTTTTGAATGAAATGGAAAAGGACGGATATATCACTGCCGAGCAAAAACTTTTTGCTCAAAATCAGCAAATCAAACTTTCACTTAATCAAAAATCATCAAACAAGACAAATTCCTATTCCCAAGCAAGCATTGACGAAGCAAGCAAAATTTTGAATATGCCAGCAAAACAAATTGCGCTTGCAGGCTACAAAATTCACACATACATGAATGAAGAAAAGCAAAAAAAGTTGACAAATGCACTTGAAAATAACAAGTTTGAAGACTTAGACAGTTGTGCAATTGTCATAAATTCTTCCACACATGGCATTTCGGCATATCTCGGCAACAGTGCCTACAAACTGACCGAAATCAAGCGTCAACCGGGGTCATGTTTGAAGCCAATTTTGGTCTACTCCCCCGCACTGAACGAAGATATCATCTCTCCTTCAACTCAAATTTTGGACGAAAAAATCAAGATTGGCGATTTTGAACCAACAAATGTAAACAAAAAATTTGCGGGATATGTAAGCGTGACAGAAGCGGTCAAAAATTCAATCAATATTCCTGCAATCAAGGTGCTGGGATATGTCGGAATTGACACCGCAAAACAATATTCTCAAAAAATGGGAATTTGCTTTGATGAAAAAGATGACAGTTTTGCTCTTGCGCTGGGCGGAATGACAAACGGAGTTTCACTCAAAGACCTTGCCACCGCCTACACCACACTTGGCAACAACGGAAACTACGCAAATTCGACTTTTGTGCAATATATCACCGACACAAACGGAAAACTTGTGTATGTTCACAAGCCGGTCGAAAACATGGTCTTGAGAGAAGACAGCGCATATTTGATGACAAACATTTTGCAGGAAACGGCAAAAACCGGAACTGCAAGAAAACTGTCAGATTTGAAAAACACACAAATCGCTTCAAAGACAGGAACAGTCGGAAAGACAAAAGGAAACACTGACGCCTACAACATCTCTTACACCCCCGAAGAAGTGGTTGGTGTGTGGTTTGGAGACCTTTCAAATACGCCTTCAAAAGTGGCAGGGGGAAATCAGCCAACCGAAGTTGCAAAGCAATATCTCTCGACTCAAAAATACGAAAAAAACGAATTTCAAATTCCATCAAGCATCACCACAGCAAAAATTGACACACTTGAAAGAGATGAAGAGCATCGCATCGTGCTTGCAAGTCCATACTCGCCCGAGCGCTACACAGAAACCGCAGTTTTTTCGCGATTTAACATGCCAAGCGAGATGTCATCGAATTTTTCTGAAAAACCGGAAGTTGACGCCACATGTGAAGTTGTTAACAACCAAATAGTCATCAAAATCAATGCAAAAAAACATTTGAAATACAATGTTTTCAAGGACGACATCCCATATCAAATTGTTGAAAACAGACAAGGAGAAACAATTCTTCTCCTTCCGCTTCAAAAAAATGAGGCAAACATCAAAATTGTCGCTTCGTATGACGGGATAAGTGGTTTTGAGAGCGAAAAACGGTTCACACTGACAAAAAGCATTTCAAAACAAACAGTTCCGAAAGAAAAATGGTATATCTGATTTTGACATAAAAAAAGCCCTTCAAAAAGGGCGTTTTTTCTATTCATCCACTTCAGTTGGAAGTGCGTCATTATCACCAGAAACTTGTGTTCTGATTTTTTCTTCGATTTCCTTTTTAATGTCTGGATTTTTGTCAAGATAAAGTTTTGTGTTTTCTTTTCCTTGTCCAATTTTTTCGTCATTATATGAAAACCAAGCGCCAGATTTTTTCACAATTCCAAGAGTGAGTGCCATGTCAACAATACATCCAGTTTGTGAAATTCCTTGACCATACATAATGTCAAATTCGGCAGTTTTGAAAGGTGGAGCAAGTTTATTCTTCACAACTTTGATTTTCGTGCGATTTCCAATGACATTTTGACCTTCTTTGATTGTGTCAGTCTTTCTGACATCAAGACGAATGCTTGCATAGAACTTCAATGCCTTTCCACCAGTTGTTGTTTCAGGACTTCCAAACATCACGCCAATTTTTTCACGAAGTTGGTTGATGAAAATCACGCAAGTTTTGCTTTTTGAAGAAACAGATGTCATCTTGCGAAGAGCCTGACTCATCATTCTTGCCTGCAATCCAACATGATTATCCCCCATTTCGCCATCAATTTCAGCCTTTGGAGTCAACGCTGCAACCGAGTCAACAACAATAATGTCAAATGCACCTGATCTGATCAAAGTGTCGCAAATGTTGAGAGCCTGTTCTCCGTTGTCAGGTTGGGAAACATAGAGTGATTTTGTGTCCACACCAAGTTTTTCAGCGTAAACTGGGTCAAGGGCATGTTCCGCATCAATAAACGCAGCACGACCACCCTGTTTTTGCGCTTCTGCAACCATATGGAGCGAAACTGTTGTTTTCCCAGATGACTCTGGTCCATAAATTTCAATGATTCTTCCGCGTGGAATTCCACCAATTCCCAAAGCCATATCAAGTGTCAAACAACCAGTTGGAATGACATCAACTTTTTGAAAAGGTGTGTCACCCAATTTCATGATTGCACCTTTTCCGAAATCTTTTTCAATTTTCAAAAGGGCTTGTTCAAGCGCTTCTTCTCTTGGGTCTTTTTTCTCTGCCATAAAATTCTTCTCCTAATAATCTCTTAAATATATCTTCATTATAACCTAAAAAGGTGGATTTTCAAAACAAAATCAGCATTTTTCTTTCAAAAAACACAAAAGTCTGAAAAGAGCAAAATCGGTCAAATTTTCAATGATTTCTTCTCTTTTTCCATGGAAAATTGACGAAAAAATGTGAATTTGCTGTTTGTTTCCAACCGCAACATAACATCTTCCTGCATCCACATCAAAACCTGTCACCGAAAGCGCAACATCACAGTCGCAAAGCATTTTTTTTGCAATTTCAAAAGCAACTTCCTTGCTTTCAATTCCTTTTTCTTGCAAAACTTGTGTGGAAATTCCGATTTTTTCAAAGTCTGCATCGCCCAAAAGCACGTATGCACATTTGAAAAGTGGTGTCAAACCTTGACAAGTAAGTTTTGAAATCAATCTCCCGCCAGTCAAAGTTTCCGCTGTTTTGATTGTCAAATTTTTCTCTTTCAACAACTTCACACACTCGCAAGACAACGAATCTCCTTCAAAACAGAAATTTGACATATCACTCAAATCAACATTGCCTTTGAAATAAACTGTATGTAAAAATGGTGTTTTTGAAAAGATTTTACATTTTAAGTTTTCAAATTTCTCTCCGACAAAATTTGCGCTCTTGCCAAAAATTGAACAAATTTTGACATCAAGAGCAGGCAAAATTTCATCAAATATTTTTTCAAAGTCGGCTTCAAGCGGAATGAAAAACAGTTCTGAACTTGTTTCTCCATCCATAATCTTCACCGCTTGTTCTTGCACAAGTGAAATGGTATCTTTTTCATCAACAATTTCTTCAACAAAGGAGTCAATCATATCATTTGGACAGATGGCAATTGCCATGTCACAACTGCTCATTTCATCAATGCAATAATCACGAAAATCAACCTGATCTTGCAAACATTCAAATGAAAAATCAAGATATCCCCTTTTTGCGAGCATAAGACTGATGTCGTTTGATGTTTGAGAAAAGACGATAACCTTATTTTTCATCCTTAAACACCTGTTTGTTTCCGACCAGATATTTCACCCCAGAAACGATTGTCATGATGACTGTGATTGCCAAGAAAACATATCCAACAATGCTCAAAACAGCATTTGCAGTCTTCCAACCTTGAAGATT
>CAYOEW010000011.1:0-21797 GCA_964403245.1 uncultured Lachnospiraceae bacterium | reverse complement strand
GAGGTTGACAACATCACATACAGCGACCTCAATCGTCAAAGCAAAGAAGAGTGTTCGGCAAGCATAAAGAAAAGAGTTGACTTTGCAAGAAAAATCCAACTTGAAAGGTTTTCTGCTTCAAAAACATTCTGCAACAGCAAGATGTCTGTTCCTCAGACGAAAAAATATTGTGTTCTTTCGCCAGAATGCCAAAAATTGATGGAACATGCTTTCGCAAGTTTGAAATTGAGTGCAAGGGCACATGACAGAATTTTGAGAGTTGCACGCACGATTGCTGACCTTGAAGGAAGTGAAAACATCATGCCACAGCATTTGGCAGAGGCAATTTCATATCGCGGACTTGACCGCAAATATTGGAGCATTTAAGGAGTTATTGTGACAGAAAAAGACAAACTTTTGACCTTTTTGTCAATGTTTGAAATTGCAAACAAGAAACAGGAGAGAATTTTGGAAATTCTTTCTGATTTTTCCATTTCAAACATGTTGAAAAACGATGAAGTTGTAACTTTGCTCTCAACCGAAGAATATCACAAAATGCTCAAAGAATATGACCCACGAAAACTTGACAGCATCATTGAAAATATGAGTCAAAATGACATCAAAATTGTTACTATTTTTGATGAGGAATATCCAGAAAGTTTGATTGACCTTCCTGACCGACCACTTTTGCTCTATGCAAAGGGCGATTTGTCACTTTTGAAAGGAAAATGTTTTGCAATTGTTGGAACTCGAAAACCAACAAATTATGGAAATATTGTGACTGAAAAATTTGCCGGAACACTTGCACAGGCGGGGTTTGTCATTGTCAGTGGACTTGGATTTGGAATTGACAGTATTGGACACCGCAAAGCACTTGAAGTTGGCGGAAAGACAATTGCGGTGCTTGGAAGTGGATTTTCAAACATATATCCGCCAGCAAACACATCACTTGCAAATCAAATTGCAAAAGAAGGGTTGTTACTTTCGGAATATCCACCATCTTTTGAGCCAAAAAGATACACTTTCCCAAGACGTAACCGAATTGTCGCTGGACTTTGCTCTGGAATGCTTATTCCAGAAGCGGGGATAAAGAGCGGAACTCTTTATACAAAAGATTTTGCGCTTGAATATGGGAAAGATGTATTTGCCATTCCAGGAAGCATTGTGAGTGACAAAAGTGACCTTCCAAATGAGTTGATAAGGTCTGGACAGGCAATTTGTGCATTAAATGCCGATGAAATTGTTGATTTTTACGGCTTGAAAAAGACAAAACAAACAAAATCACTTGAAGTTAGTTTTGACGAGAAAAAAATTCTTGACCTTTTGGAAAATGAAGAACGTGATTTTGACTATTTGGCGGAAAAATCACAAATTCCGATTGGTATTTTGAACAGTTGTTTGACAACTTTGGAAATTCGTGGTTTAATAAGAAGGTTGCCGGCCAAAACATATGCTTTGGCATAGGCTCAACAAAATTAAAGGAGAAAAAAGTTTGAAACTTGTTGTAATTGAAGCCCCAGCAAAAAGGGACACATTGAAAAAATATTTGGGAAATGGATATGAGGTTTTTGCCACAAAGGGACATATTCGTGATTTGCCAGCAAAGTCTTTTTCAATTGATTTGAACAATAATTATGAACCTCACTATGAAAATAATCCTGACAAAAAACAACTTATCAGTGATTTGCAGAGAAAAGCAAAACAGGCTGATGAAGTCTTGATCGCAACCGACCCGGACAGAGAAGGAGAAGCAATTTCTTGGCATGTTGCACATGTTTTGGGACTTGACCCAAACACAAAATGCCGTATTCAGTTTAACGAAATTTCAAAAAAAGCGGTTTTGAAGGCGCTTGAAGAACCTCGCACAATTGACTTAAGCCTTGTCAATGCTCAACAGGCAAGAAGGGTGATGGACAGAATTGTGGGCTACAAACTTTCACCAATTCTTTCAAAGAAAATTGCGCCAAAACTGTCTGCTGGAAGAGTGCAGTCGGTTGCACTTAAACTTGTGGTTGACCGCGAAATTGAGATTGAAAATTTTAAACCGGAAGAGTATTGGGTTATTAACGCTGAACACGAAAAAAACTCAATCAAATTCAAATCCACTTTGACAAACCATAAATCAAAGAAAATCAAGCCAAAGAGCAAGGAAGAAGTTGAAAAAATCCTTGCGGACATCAAAGGACAAAACTTTGTTGTTGAAAACATCAAAAAAACAAAGAGCAAATCTCATGCACCAGCACCATTCACCACAAGCACGATGCAACAGGATGCAGGTAACAAACTTTCAATGAGTTTGAAACGCATTACATCATGCGCACAAGAACTTTATGAAGGTGTTGAGGTGAAGGGAGAAGGAAAAATCGCTCTCATCACATACATCAGAACTGACTCAACTCGTGTTTCGACTGATGCACAAAATTCTTGTCGTGACTTTATTGCAGAAAAATTTGGAAAGGATTTTGTTCCTGAAAAACCAAATATTTACGCTTCAAAAAAGAACGCTCAAGACGCGCACGAAGCAATTCGTCCAATCTCGATGCAAATCACTCCTGAAATGGTCAAAGACAGCCTTACAAAAGACAATTACAGGCTTTATAAACTCATCTACGAACGCTTTATGGCAAGTCAGATGAGTGAAGCGGTTTATTCAAACGTCAACATCTCTCTTGATGTGAATGACTACACCTTCAAGGCGGTTGGAAAGACGCTTGAATTTGCTGGTTTTACGGCGGTTTATAAGGAATATACCGAAGAAGACAAGGAAAAAGATTCAAACAAACTTCCAAAGCTTGAAGAAAAGGAAATTGTTGGCACAACAGACATCAAAACTGAACAAAAATTCACAAAACCACCTTCAAGATACACTGAAACAAGTCTTGTTAAGGCGATGGAAGAGAAAGGAATTGGTCGTCCGGCAACATATGCAGCGACAATCACAATTCTGACCGCAAGAAACTATTGCTCAAAGGATGGAAAAAATCTTGTTCCAACCGCTTTGGGACGCAATATTACTGAATATTTGGATAAGTTTTTCCATGGCGTCATCAATGTCAAGTTCACCGCTCATATGGAAAACCGCTTGGACGATATTGCAGAAAACAAGGATGATTGGCACAGTGTTGTTGACAGTTTTTGGAATGGTTTCAAAGGGCTTTTGGCAGATGCTGATGCAAGCAGTTTGACGATGAAAGCTCAACCGGTTGAAACTGACATTGTGTGCGAAAAATGTGGGCACAAGATGGTTATTCGTGATGGAAGATATGGCAAATTTTTGGGCTGTTCAAACTTCCCAAAATGCAAAAACGTCAAACCACTTGAAGAAAACGAGAAAAAGCCAGTCGGAAAGTGTCCAGAATGCGGAAAAGATGTGTATTCTCTCAAATCAAAGAAGGGAAAGACTTTCTTTGCATGTGAAGACAGAACAGGGTGCAATTTCATGAGTTGGGACATTCCAACAGGTGAAAAATGCCCAAATTGTGGGAAATTTCTTATTAAAAAGGGGAAAAGAATCAAATGTTCGGCATGTGATTTTGTGGCCGAAGAAAAAATTGAAAACTAAAAGGAAAAGCAATGCAAAGGGAAACATTAAGAAGCACATATGCATATGATTTGCCACAAGAGAGAATTGCTCAAACTCCAATTGAGCCAAGAGATCATTCAAGGCTTCTGTGCTACAATCGAAAAAGTGACAAGGTTGAACATAAGCACTTTTTTGACATAATCAAATTTTTGAAGAAGGGTGATGTGCTTGTCATCAACAACACAAGAGTTTTGCCGGCACGTTTGTTTGGATTTAAAAATACCGGTGCAAAAATTGAAATTTTGCTTCAAAAACGCGAAAATTTGACAACTTGGCAGACAATTGCAAAACCTTCGAAAAGATTGGAAGTTGGGACAGAAGTTGTCTTTAATGAAAACATCAAATGTGTGGTGCGTGAAAAAGGCGATTATGGTGCTTGCACAGTTGAATTTGTGTTTGACAGGAAAAAAACTTTTGAAGAGCATCTGATGGAGATTGGAACAATGCCACTTCCTCCATATATCAAAGAAAAACTCAAAGACCGTGAGAGATATCAGACCGTATATTCAAAAGTTGAAGGGTCGAGTGCGGCTCCAACGGCGGGGCTTCATTTCACGCCAGAACTTTTGCAAAAAATCAAGGATAAAGGTGTGGAAGTCGTTGAAGTGCTTTTGCATGTTGGACTTGGAACATTCCGTCCAGTGAAAGAAGACAACATCTTGAATCATGAAATGCACAGTGAATATTTTGAGATTACTCCGGAAGTTGCTGAAAAAATCAACTGTGCCAAGGCAGAAGGTCGAAGAATTATTGCTGTTGGAACAACTTCTGTCAGAACTTTGGAGAGTGGAGTTGATGAAAGCGGAAAACTTGTTGCACAAAAGCGCGAAACGAAGATTTTCATCTATCCACCATACAAATTCCAAATTGTTGACGCGTTGATAACGAATTTTCACTTGCCAGAAAGCACATTGATTATGCTTGTTTCGGCGTTTGTTGATGATATCGACAAAACTCTTTCACTTTACAAACTCGCTGTTGATGAAAAATATCGCTTTTTCAGTTTCGGCGATGCAATGTTTATTGAATAAGGAAAAAGGATTATGCAAGACGAATTTTACAGTTATGAAATAATAAAAGAATGTCCAAAAACTGGCGCGCGTGCTGGTGTTTTTCACACACCAAGGGGCGACATCAAAACTCCAGTTTTCATGCCTGTTGGCACTCAAGCAACTGTCAAAGGACTTCGAAGAGAAGATTTGGACGATATGGGCGCGCAAATTATTCTGTCAAACACATATCATCTTTTCTTGCGTCCAGGACACGAAATTGTTCATAAAGCAGGCGGGTTGCACAAATTTATGAACTGGGACAAACCAATTTTGACTGACAGCGGTGGATTTCAAGTTTTTTCGCTTTCTGATTTACGTAAAGTTTCTGAAAAAGGTGTTGAATTTCGTTCTCATTTAAGTGGAGAAAAGTTTATGTTTACACCGGAACTTTGCATGGAAGTTCAACAAAATCTTGACAGCGACATAAATATGGCGCTTGATCAATGCACAGAGGGGAATGCGTCTTATGCTGAAGCAGAAAGCGCAATGAAATTGACAAAAACATGGCTTGAAAGATGTTATAACGCTCATCGCGGTGGGCATAATATTCTTTTTCCGATTGTTCAGGGGAATATGTATAAGGATTTGCGCGCGAAATGTGTTGACTATTGCACGCCTTACGCTCGTTGCGGAATTGCAATTGGTGGATTGTCTGTTGGCGAAGAAAAACCGATTATGTATGATATGCTGGACTTTTTGAATCCAATTTTGCCTCATGATATGCCACGCTATTTGATGGGTGTAGGCAGTCCGGATTGCCTTTTGGAAGGTTTTGCAAGGGGTGTTGATATGATGGATTGTGTTTTGCCAACAAGAATTGCGCGAAATGGCACAGTTTTCACAAAAAATGGGAAAATGGTCATCAAAAATTCATTATATAAGGAAGATTTCAGACCAATTGAAGATGATTGCGATTGTTATACATGCAAACACTATTCACGCGCATATTTGCGTCATCTCATAAACGCTGGGGAAATGCTGGGAGCAGAACTTCTTTCAATTCACAATTTAAGATTTCTCATCAATTTGGCTGAAAAGAGCCGTGAAGCAATTTTGGGGGATTATTTTGCTGAATTTAAGGACGACTTCTTTAAAAGATACAAGTTTTAAGAAAACTTTTGTTGAAAAATATAGTTTATAAGATTTTAGGCGATTGTTTTGTGTTAGTGTATCTACTTGTATATCTCTTCGCAAAAGACAGGTTTTGCGAAGAGATGTTATACATATTGAGGTATTATGCAAATAATACCTACAAAATATTGAGAAACTTTTTACATTTTATGTTGTTCAACATAATTTTCAACAATAATGCGTATTAAATCACTTTTTTTGCGTTTTTTTTGTTTTGCAATGATTTCAATGTCTCTTAAAGTTTCTTGTTCAAATCTTACCGCAAACAATGTCTTTGCCAAAAAAATCACCTCCTTTTATTGAAAAAATTGTATTCTAACGTCATACAATTCAATCATATAGCAAAAGAATACATTTTGTCAAGAATATTCACAAAAAAAAGTTTACACAACGTGTAAACTTCTTATTAACTTTTTAGCACTAGCTTCTTTGTTTCGCTCGCAAAGTGCAAGATACTCTTCTTTTGATAGAGATGTTTTCTCAAGTTTTAATTTTAAACTTGCTTTTGCAGTCGATTGTCTCCTACTTTTAATTAATTCCATCAACTCATGATCATCTATATCAAACTTATTGTCATAATAACGTGATGGCTTAACCTTCTCAACTTTATTCTTTCGATTAACAAAAATTTCGTCTGACTCATATATTTTATCTTTGTTTTTCTCATAATACTCCAATGCAATACCAGGTCGACGCGACATACGGACAAATTCAGGATAAATTCCAAGTTGAGCATAATACTCCTTTGAACCAGGTCCTTTTTGTTTTTTGATAACATATCGAGCAACATATGCACAACTCTCCCATGAAACATGTCCAACTCCAACAATACCATGTCCCCAAATAGATTCAAGAATAGATGAACGAAAGACTTTTTCATGTGAAGAGCGATTTGTATACCAAAGAGAAAGATCAGGAATTGGTAAACCAAAAATAATTAAATGATAATGTGGTCGTTTTTTAGCATCTCCATACTCACCGCAGGCAAAAAATCGAATTTTGTCAATATTAAAATGTCTCTTGTAATAAATTCGAAGACGTTTCAAAAAGTCCTGAAGATGTTTCGGAACGAGAGTTCCAACAAAAGTTAACTCACCATCAGTTGTGCAACCATTAACCATTGGCAAATGTAAATCGTCATATGTCAAAGTCAAGAAATAATTATCAGAATGACTTTCAGCTTCAAGAGTGCAACGAGTCGCCCACATACGAGAATAGCCTAAACGACAACCAATGCACTTTCCGCAAGGAATTTCAACATATTTCCAAGTCCAAGCTCCCTGCTTGTTCCTAACACGATGAACACTTCCACTTTCAATTTGATACTTAATCTTTCCAGACAAAGTGCGAACTCCAACATCGAAGCCATGCAAAGGATGATAACATGGCATTTTTTTATCCTCTTTTAAGTAGATTTTTTTTAAAAGTGTGTCACTCAGCCCCATTACAACAAGAAAGGTAATGGGGCCCCAGTGACTTACGCTCTTAATAGGTTATTATTAGAGCGTTCCCTCGTCAGGGAACCGGTGACGTTTCGTTTCCCTGAAACGAGTCTTCGCCAGACGGCAGGATGACAAAATGTCATCCTAGGCCTAGAAGAGATGAAGCATTAACATCGCCGCGCTGCTAAACAACTTAACGGCCAAATTTGCTTTATTAATCTCTTTTTGAGCTTGACTTGAAAGATTTGTCGAGGCACTTGCTGAAGAAGCCGCAGAAGCACCATTAAAACCCAAGATTGGATTGATACCTGCCGACTTCATATCCAAAACGGCACGCTGAATTGCAGTGTCTTCGCGCATTTCTGCATGAGTTAACGCTGAATTACTTGTTGACGAAGCAACATTTGACATGGTATTTGCAGTGCAATTTCCAATTGAACTCATCATCATAAGCAACTCCTAGTGGTGATCAATCAAACCAGGAATGCCAAACAACGGCATTGCACGTGTGCAAAGGTTTTTGAAAGCAAAATCAGCGATAAATTGATCTTCTAAAGATGATTGAACAGTCAATGTTCGATCAATATTATTAACAGTTTCTTGAATAAAAGTTGAACCAAGGATTGGTTGACTATCAAAATGATCAGCATAAGTCCAAACATCCAATGATTGATCATAATCAGATCGAAGGGCACCAGACACTCTCGATGGCTTATATCTATACTCGGCCCAGGGCTCTTGATAACCGAACGCTTCATCGTCTGCGTTAGTTCCTGTTGCATAAATTTCTTTGTTCAAAATCGCCTGCTCGCCTATGTTTGCAAGTGCTGGCCAGTAGAAATCAAAACGACGTTTGCGATTCCACATACGCTCAAGGCCTTGCTGATAAGTATGCTGAGTTCGAACGCAAGCAAGGCCAAGAATATATCCATGCTCGGTGAATGACTTAACAAAGCTTGAGTCACGATCGGCTGTATAAGAAAACGCAGCAACATTGCCCTGCGGAGAAGTTGTATCCGTTGAAGATGTTTGTAAAACCTGATCAATGTTAATTGGAACACGTTTTCCGCCGAGATATTCAGGACGTTGTTGTCGTGCATCCGGACTTGTTACACCAAAATGCGACTTAATAACTTCAATGTAACGAGTGCCGCCGCGTGCGTCCTTTTCATAAAGACGTTGAACCTGAAAAGCCTGACGCAACTCATTGACAGTTGCTGAAGTTGCATTAGACAAATCAGCAATCAATCCGCTCTTATCACCATCAGAAACAACTCCAAAAACCGTATTCTGTTTTGGATTGGTGCTAGAAGAACTCGACGAACCAATTGAAACATTAAACGCATCACTTCTGCCCATCAAGCTATTGTTTGTATAAGAAACCAAGCCAAAATTTGTTGATCCATCGGAAAGTCCGAGAGACTCGCCAGTTCCAAGAACAGGTGCACTGTTACCAAGCGGTAAAAGAACGCTAGGACCTTTTTGCGGTGACGGCAATGCAGATGTAAAGTAGTCGTGATATTTAGCAACAGGAAGCAATGGACCACCTTTAGCAGCACAAGTAACAATGTCGCCGTCATTAACACCTGAAATTGTTGTGTCTCCAACGTCAAAATAAACAGGATCTTGTAAATTTTGATCACGGAACCATTCATTCCAAATTAAACAATAAGCATTAAAAGGCAAGCGATTAACACTTAAATTGTCAATCTTAATCGGAATACCCATGTAATCAGCGATGGTTCCTTTGTTAAAACCACCAGACGGCGCCGTAATTTGAGGAACTTCATATTCAGTAGTCTGAACAAATGCACTTTGCGTGTTTTCACCATTAAACTCTTTCCAATGCTCCCAACACAACCGAGACGGAACGAAAAAATAATAAAGATCCAAATAAGCGTTATCCATAACAGGATGAACTGGAGTTGACATGCGAACAACAAAAGATGTGTCAAGAGAGAACGTATCGCCAGGCAAGACTTCGTCAACAAAAATTGGAACAAGTTTTCCAGCATTAAATGTTGTCTTGTGTTGCGACGAGCGGTCAAAAGTTGCACGCCTGATATCAATATCCGTTGGATTTGTCGCAAAATGACTTTCGGCATTAATATTCATTAAATTAAATCTCCTTTTGTTTCATTTTGAATCGTTTGTGCTTCAAGCTCTGCAAGTTTAGCCTGTTGTTCCGCAATTAAAGCCTTGCGTGCTTCTTCAACTTGCTTATTCTTAACATCAGACTCAATAGCACTCAAAAACTCACTGACACTGTGATTGTATTTAGCACGTGTTTCAAGTGGAAGTTCCTGAAAAGTCTTCTCGGCCTTAATCAGCAATTGCTGTGCTTCAGCCAAGGTTTTAGGCATCTGCGAAACATCACCATAAAAACCATGAACCTTATCTAAAACATTAACATCACCATTATTAAAACGTTCAAGAATGTTATATACAAGCGTTTCAGGAAGAGCCTTTTGAATGAACTCATACAAATTGGTCTTACCAGACTCTTTCAATTCCTTTTTTCCGTTCTTGTCAACTTGGAGAGAATATGTCGAAACAAGCTTTTCACCAGCTGGAGCGGAAATTGTCAAGTTACGATCATATGGCTTAGTAAATTCCATTTAACCACCTACCTTTTGTATCAAATCAATTGCATTAACAATAAACTTGACATCAGAAGTCAATTCACCTGTTTTGTCATCAAATGAACCAGCACAAAACAATTGATAGTCGCCTGGATTTGATTTAACATCATTATTTTCTATTGAATTTACCAAAGAAGAAAACATCCTTATCGCAAAAGCATCATTTGGTGCAACAAATGGTGGCTTAAACCCTACAAGGCTGTCCTTTATAAAATATAAATTATTAATCATTTTTAATCTCCTTAATTTCTATTTTTTTAGATGTGAGCAGTAAATTACTCACTCTCGTTGGGACATCCCAACTAACAACATCACGAAATGTAAAAACACTGTTATCGTGATACAATACTTTGATATCAAAGTATAAATTTGAAAAAACACTCATAAAAACTCCTTACAATTTTTTAATGATTTCCTGAAGCAATTTCTTAAAATACTCAAAATCTTTTTCAAGTTTTTCAAAACGTTTTTTTAATCTCATAGTCTAAAGCCTCCACGCATGTTAATCGGAACAACGTTAACAACCTTTGACTTTACTGCGGTGTTTCTGAAAATTCTCTCATCAACCGCCTTTACTGTATCATGTCTAGTCATCTTCTGCCTCCTTTTTCTGAGGTGTAGCAAGAATTGCTTCGACTTTTTCACTAAAGTAATCTTTAACAAATGAAATTGAATTTTCAAGGCAACAGATATGCACTTTGTTAAGAACATAATCAAGCTTGGCTTTACCATTACCAGAGCCAAAAATCTTTTCAGCTTCGGCAATATAATCAGGAAGAAAACTCAAAATTTCATCTTCTTTGAGAACATCTTCAAGTTTGACAGACGTCTCCTTGTTTTTCTTGGACTGTAAACGTGTTATAATTGCAAAAACTATCGACACTAAAAATTCAAGTCCTATAAGTCCGTAATAAATATACTCCTTCATTTTATCTCCTTTTATAAAAAAATGCTATACAAACGTATAACATTAGTTTACATTCCAAAAGACAGGTTTTGCGAAGAGATAGGTTATATTTGGGGTAGTATGCAACTTGCATAACACAAAATATGGTATTATGCAATAAAATTCGTTTTCTTATAAATTTACACAATTGATTATTGTTTTTATTTAAATTTTGCATATTGAAATAAAAAAAGTCTGATTGTTTTCAGACTTAATTTTTTTCTTTTGTTTCTTCCGGAAGAAGAACTTTGGTTGATTTTTTGTCTAACATGTTTTCAAGAACTTTTTCATTTAATGTCCACAAAAATCTTCTTTCCAAATCATTTTCAGTGATTTCATCTTTCACGCTTACTTGATAAGTTGAGTCGTTATAGTTGAAATATTCAGCGTTTGTTCTGAAAAAAGATGTGATTTTGTCGTTGTCAATTGGTATATGAATTTTTGTTTGCATTTTCTCAAAATTTTTTTCAACTCTTTGGGCATAATCCAAAATTTTAAACATATCAATTGTTCTTGTTGTGCCACCTGTTACTTTCAATATTTTGTAAAAAGCACATCCAATCACTGTGTCAATTGGCAAAAAGTTGACAGATTTTTTGTTGTATTCAATTTGTCTGTTTTTTGCTTCCAATTCGTTAAATACATCACAAGCAACCTGATAGAGATTTGAACCTTTTAAATCAAAAAGACTTTCAATTTTTTCTTGCATTGATTGGTTGTCTTTATATATGTGTCGCAAATTTTTAATCAATGACATTGTTTTAAAAATTGTTTCTTGTGGCAAATTATTTTCTTTTGATGTTTTTGCCAAAATTTTTGAAAAAGCATCAATCAACTCTTGATTTTTGATTGAATAGTTGATTGTTTTTGATTTATTCTCATTTCTTAACACTTCAATAACAAAATATTCTTCCATATTATGCTTGTTGTAGTTGAATGACTCATCATTTCTGTATAATTTTATCAACCCTAAATTATTCAAAAGATAAAGTATATCGCTCCCAAGAAAGATGTCATTTTCATCTTGAAAATTTGGCTTTCTTCCGATTATTTGTGAAAAAAGTTGATCTATTTTTGATGTTTTCATTTTATTCCTCTTCAATTTCTGCTGTCTTTTTTGATTTTCTTATCGCTTTTTTTGTTTCTTTTTCGCGTCTGGTGTAATAGTCCTCAATTGCTGCTCTGATTGATTCTTCCGCCAAAATCGAACAGTGAATTTTGTGTGGTGGAAGTTCCCCCAAGAGTTTTAAAACGTCTGCATTTGTGATTTTGAGCGCTTCTTCAATTGTTTTTCCTTTGATAAGGTCGCAAGCCATATCTGTTGAAGCAATCGCCGCACAGCACCCAAAAGTCTTGAATTTTGCGCTTTCAATCACCCCGTTGTCAGTGATTTTCAGATACATTTTCATGATATCTCCGCACGCTGCGTTGCCGACTTGACCAATTGCATTTGCGCCATGCATTCCGCCTGCATTTCTTGGATTTTGAAATCTGTCAATAACTGTTTTGCTATACATAATTAAATCCTCCCTGCTTGAATTGGTGAAATTGCTCGAAGTTTTTCGACCACCCTGGCGATTTCATCAACGACATAATCAACGTCAGAACGTGAGATGTTTGTTCCGAATGAAATTCGGATTGAACCCTGTGCAATTTCATCAGGAATGTTCATTGCTTTCAACACATGTGATGGTAACAATGATTTTGAAGTGCATGCAGATGATGTTGAAACGCAAATTCCAGCCAAGTCGAGAAGCATCAAAATTGATTCTCCTTCGATTCCGTAGAAGGAAATATTTAAAATTGAGTTTGCTTTTTGATGTGGATGCCCATTAATTTGAAAATATTGAACTTTTTCGGACAATTTTTCCAAGAAATACTCTCTTATGCTCTTCAATTTTTTGTTGTTTATAATATGGTTTTTCACAGCAAGTTCAACTGCTTTTCCAAAACCTGCAATTCCCGGAACATTTTCTGTTCCAGCACGTTTTCCGCGTTCTTGACTGTCACCGCCAAACAGAATTGGGTCAATTTTGACGCCATTTTTTACATAAAGAGCGCCAACACCTTTTGGTCCATGAATTTTGTGTGATGAAAGCGAAAGAAGGTCAATTTCCATGTCTTGCACATCAAGATTGATGACTCCCAAAGCCTGAACAGCGTCTGTATGGAACAAAATTCCGTAGTTATGCGCAATTTTTGCAATTGCTTTTACGTTTTGAATTGTTCCAACTTCGTTGTTGATTGTCATAATCGAGATGAGAGTTGTGTCTTTTCTGATTGCGTGAAGAAGTTCTGGAATGCTGACAAGCCCAGTTTCATCAACAGGCAAATATGTGACTTCAAATCCTTCTTTTTCAAGTTGTGCACAAGCATGCAAAATCGCATGATGCTCAATTTGGCTTGTTATGATGTGGCGTCCCTTGGAAGCGTTTGCCCTTGCAACACCCAAAATTGCCCAATTGTCAGCTTCAGTTCCACCGCTTGTGAAATAGATTTCATTTGCCTTTGAAGCGTGAATTGCGTCTTTGACTCTGTCACGTGCACGGTCAACAATTGCCATTGCATCACGACCAAGCTTGTGAAGTGAGCCCGCATTCCCATAAATTGAGTTAAAACAAGGAAGCATTTCGTTCAACACTTCGCTTGAAACATATGTTGTTGCGGCATTATCCAAATATATTCTTCTTTCCATTTCGTCCTCGCTTGAATAATTTTATCACTAATTCGATTGGTTGTCAATAGCACATTTGTGAAATAATAAATGAAATTTATTATATGTTTTATTAATCTAAATTTTACAACAAAAAATTGCCCCAAAAGGACAATTTGAATTAAAAATTTTGCAAAAAAAACATTAAAATTCAGCAAAATCAGATATGTTTTTTCAGAAGTTCAACAATCTCATCTTGCATCATAAGACCGATATGTTTTTCAACCTGTTTTCCATCTTTGAAAACAAAAATGGCTGGAATGCTCATGATTCCAAACTCACGAGCAAGTTGTTCGTCTTCATCGACATCCACTTTGAAAATTTTTACAGAATCGGAGAGTTCTTCCTGAACATCTTCCAAAATTGGACTTAACATTCGACATGGACCGCACCAAGTTGCAAAAAAGTCCACCAAAACAACACCGTTTTTGATTTTTTCGTCAAAATTTTTCTTATTGATAATTTCCATAAATCCCCCTATTTTTCAAGATTTTCGTTAAGCAATTTGTTAATGACATATCCAGCCAAGACACATCCACACATTGCAGGCTGATATGAAATGCTTCCGATTATTGATTGGTCATTTTTGATGGCTGTTTCTTCACTAAAAACCACTTCCAAAGAAGAAATTCCTTTTTCACGCAGTTTTTTACGCATAATTTTTGCCAGTCCATCGTTGTGGGTTTTGAAGATGTCAGTCACCTTGAAATTTGGTAAATCCAAGCGATTTCCGGCACCCATAGCAGAAACAATGTTGATGTTGTGATTTTTGCAGTAGCAAATCAAATCCACCTTGTCACCAACGCTGTCAATCGCATCAACGACAAAATCAAAATGCTGTGAAAAGAGCAAATCGGCAAAATCATTGCAAAAACGCTGATTATGGATTGTTATGTGACAATTTGGATTGATTTTTTCAACCATTTCCTTCATCACATCAGTTTTGAAGCGACCAATTGTTGTTGAATCCGCGACAATTTGCCTGTTTATGTTTGTTTCATCAACCATATCAAAGTCAACGAATGTCAATTTTCCAACTCCCGCGCGAGCAAGCATTTGACAAACATGCCCACCAACTCCACCAATTCCGATGACGGCAACTGATGAATTTGCCAGTTTGTCAAGCCCATTTTGACCAATAAGAATTTTTGTTCTGTCAGTCCACATATTTCATCCTACACAACATATTGTGTGTTATGCCACGCATTTTCTTGCATAACACCACAAAATGTCTTAAATTATATATTTTTTCAAATCATATTTTTGTTGTCTGTCTTTGAAGACATTTTTGACATAGTTTCTGTCAATGATGATGTCAAGCATTGGATGTTCACCGGTTGCATTGAATGAAACATCTTCCAAAAGCGCTTCTGTGATTGTATGCAATCTTCTTGCGCCCAAATCTTCACTTGTTTCGTTTTCGTGTGCAGCCATTTCAGCAATTTCATCAAGAGCATCATCTTTGAAAATCAAATTGATGTTGTCAACTCTCAACAAGTTTGAATATTGAACAGTCACCGCATTTTTTGGTGTGCTTAAAATCTTTTTGAAATCTTCTTTTGTCAAACTTTCAAGTTCAACTCTGATTGGAAATCTTCCTTGAAGTTCTGGAATCATATCTTCCATTTTCGCAACATGGAACGCTCCGGCAGCGATGAAAAGAATGAAATCTGTTTTCACATTGCCATACTTCGTTGGAACAGTGCTTCCTTCAACGATTGGAAGGATATCTCTCTGAACCCCTTCTCTTGAAACGTCTGCGCTGTTTGTCGCCTGACTTTTGCCAATGATTTTGTCAATTTCGTCAATAAAGATGATTCCTTGTTCTTCTGCAAGTGAAATTGCTTCTTCGTTGACATTGTCCATATCAATGATTTTGTCGGTTTCTTCTTGGAGAAGTGCTTCACGAGCGTGACGAATTGTCATCTTTTTCTTCTTATGTTTTTGAGGGTTCAAACCTTCAAACATTGAGCCCAAATTGATTTCTCCAGCCCCAAAAGCCATCACAGGTTTTGGTGATTCAAGCACAACAACTTCAACAGTTTCTTCTTCGCATTTTCCATTGTGAAGTTCTTCCAAAAGAGCATCTCTGTTGACTTCAACTTGTGTTACGCGTCTGTTTTGGAAAAGAGCATCAACAAGTTTTTCTTCGACAATTGGCATAACCTTGTTTTCAACTTCCTTCTTCTTTCTGTCTTTCACCATGCGAACGGCAACTTCAACAAGGTCCCTCACCATGCTTTCAACATCTCTTCCGACATATCCGACTTCGGTGTATTTTGTTGCTTCCACTTTCACAAATGGCGCTCCAACAAGTTTTGCAAGACGTCTTGCGATTTCAGTTTTACCAACCCCAGTAGGCCCGCTCATAACGATGTTTTTTGGAGTGATTTCGTCACGTATGTCCGCTGGAAGTCTGCTTCTTCTTTGTCTGTTTCGAAGTGCAACCGCAACCGCTTTTTTCGCTTTGTTTTGTCCAACAATATATTTGTCAAGTTCTGTGACAATTTGTTTTGGTGTGTAATTCATATCATTCTCCTTTTTCCGAAATTATAACTCTTCAACAATGATGTTGTCGTTTGTAAACACACAAATTTCGCTTGCAATTTTAAGCGACTTGTATGCAACATCCTTTGCTGACAAATTGGTGTTTTGTTTGAGTGCTTTTGCTGCCGCATATGCAAAATTTCCGCCCGAACCAATTGCACAAATTCCATCTTGTGGTTCAATCACTTCTCCAGTTCCAGACAAAATCAAGATTTGGTCTTTGTTTGCAACAATCATCATTGCTTCAAGTTTTGCCGCCTTTCCTTCTCTCCAAGTTTGAGCAAGTTCAACAGCACTTCTCATGAGATTTCCAGAAAATTTGTTGAGAGTTTCTTCAAATCTTTCTGAAAGTGAGAATGCGTCTGCAACAGAGCCAGCAAACCCAACAACGACTGAATTGTTGTAAATTCTGCGAACTTTTTTTGCGTTACTTTTGAAAATCACACTTTGTGACATTGTGACTTGACCGTCACCCGCAACCGCAATTTTGTCGCCGATTTTGACAGCACAAATGGTTGTCCCTTTAAAAATACTTTCCATAAAATTTCTCCTTAAATTTTTCAATTTGAGATTTTGACAAAAACTTTTGAGTTTGAACATATTTTTCGAGATTGTCAAAATTTTCATTCTCTTCTTTGATTATAGCATACTTTAAACTAAATAACCTAAAATTTATCACACTTTTTTTCAATAAGTTGTCGAATATCTTGCCTATGCAGGTGTTTTTCGACAAAATCTCGACTCCTTTCTTGCCTGAAATGTCACAAATGATGTTGTAGGCGCAAAAATTTGCCATCAAAAGGCTTTCAAAACTCCCTTCCGTTCCAGCAAATCCCCCGCAAACGTAAAGTTTTTCAGCCAGTGACATATTTTCTCTTAAAACCGCAGGTGAAAGCAAAAAAGTTCGCTTTTTCACACATGCAGGGCGAATCAAGATGCAATCTGACAGGCTTTTTATTGTGCGCAAAACATCCAATTGTTCATCATCTGAAAAGGCAGAAATAAAGTTTGGAACAAAGACGTCAAATTCTTTTTTATAGCGAAGTTTTAAGCTTGCGAAAGGCTTTTCATTATCGCAAAAATGTGGTCGCAAAACAGAGTTTTTCAAAGCACTCTTTCCACGTTTTGCGATTGATTCAACTGTTTGTGTGTTCAGGTCACCCACATATTGTTTGTCAATTTCGCAAATCTTTTGATAGAACGCATCATACTCCGTTTCAGTCAAATTTGCGTAATAATTTTCATCGTCAAAGAAAAGTTTTTCCTTATCAACTTTTCCAATCACTGCATTTTCAGTTTGTTCAAAACACAGGCGCATTTTTCCAATAAATTTTTCAATTTCCGGCAATATTTTTGTGTCGGTCTTATGTCCAGTCGCAATGACCGTCAACTCATTTTCGGATATTTTGTCAATATTTGCGTGAAAAATCTGAATTTTTGGATCACTTTCAAGTTTTTCACGAACTTTTTTCATGAAATTCGAATCATAGATAAATCCAAAATCAGAAAAACCATTTTTCTTTGCCATATCAAGAAGCGGACTGTCCAAGCATTCGAGTTCAAACTTCATATTTTCGGTCAAAAAGGTTTCGAATTTGTCATAATATGAAAATTGCTCACCTTCAAAATTTTCTCCGTTGTCAAAGATGTGCACATCAAAACCATTGCGAGCAAGAACAAGAGCAAGTTCAGCGCCCGCAAGTCCGCAACCGATGATTTTTATTGGTCTTTTTGAAAATTTTGGCTTTAAGTTTTCAATCATATCCTAATTTTTCGCTGTATATTCAATGCCCAAATGTTTGTATGCATTTTCAAGAGCAACACGACCACGTGGAGTCCTTGCAATGAAGCCAAGTTGCAAAAGATAAGGCTCATACACATCTTCAATTGTGCTTGCATCTTCACTGATTGTGGCAGAAAGTGTTTCAAGTCCAACAGGCCCGCCACCAAATTTGTGGATGATACTTTCGAGAATTTTTCTGTCAATAAAATCTAATCCAAGGTCGTCAATTTCCATTTTTGAAAGGGCTTGGTCAGCGATTTCTTTTGTGATTTTTCCAGTTCCAAGCACTTCGGCATAGTCTCTGACACGCTTCAAAAGTCGGTTTGCAATTCTTGGTGTTCCACGAGAACGTTTTGCAATGTCAAGGCTTGCTTGATCATCAATTTCAATTTTCAAAATGTTTGCAGAACGCTTTACAATCACCTGCAACTCTTCGTCTTCATAGAGTTCAAGTCTGCAAATCACCCCGAAACGATCGCGAAGCGGACTTGTGAGCATCCCCGCTCTTGTTGTTGCACCAATGAGAGTGAAAGGTTGAATTTTCAGACGCATATTTTTTGCGGAAGGACCTTTGCCAACGATGAAATCAAGCGCAAAATCTTCCATGGCGGGATACAAAATTTCTTCAACAGTCTTGTTTAGTCTGTGAATTTCATCAATAAAAAGAACATCCCCTTTGTTTAAGTTTGTTAAAATTGCAGCAAGATCTGCGGCATGTTCAATTGCAGGACCAGATGTGATTTTGAACTGCGAACCAAGTTCGTTTGCAATGATGTGAGAAAGAGTGGTTTTTCCAAGCCCTGGTGGTCCATACAAAAGCACATGGTCAAGGGCGTCTTTTCGGGATTTTGCCGCCTGAATATAGACCTTCAAACTCTCTTTAACCTTTTCTTGTCCAACATATTGTTCCAAATTTGTTGGACGCAGTGAATTTTCAATTTCTGCATCTGTCCAGTTTTTTGTGCTTGTGATAAATCTGTCTTCCATATTATTTTCCTTTTAAACAAATCAATATGTTGTGTATTACGCAATCAATTTGTGTGCATAACACCACAAAATACGCAATTATCTTCCCAAATCCTTCAAAACCTTCAAAATGATTTCTTCGGCTGTTATGTCTGCTGTTGCTTTGCTTCTTGCCAAGCGATATGCTTCATTTTTGTTTACACCCAAACTGATGAGCGTTTCAACAGCATCATTGAGAGCGTTTTCATTATATTTCGCTTCAAAATTGCTTTCTCCATCAAGAAGTGGCAATCCAGTTGCGGAGAGTTTGTCTTTGAGTTCAAGACAAATTCTTTCTGCGCTCTTTTTTCCAAGTCCTTTGATTTTTGAAAGCAAATTTGCATCTTCATTGATGATTGCAACAAGCAAATCTGAAAGTTTGATTCCCGACAAAATTGTAATCGCCATTTTTGGACCAATTCCTGACACTGTGATAAGTTTCAAAAACATTGACTTTTCTTCGCTTGTGGCAAATCCATAAAGGCAAACCCCTGTGTTTTCGCTCACTTGCAAATATGTCAGCACCTTTGCCGTTTCCCCTTCCATCGGAAGAGTCACAAGAGTGTTGTTTGAAATTGTCAGTTCATATCCCACCCCTCCAACATTGAGAAGGCAATAGTTTTCATATTTTTCTTCAACTGTTCCAATCAAAAAACCAATCATTCTTCAATCTCCTATTTTTTACAACATGTTGTTGTTGAGTCTTGGGTTAATTTGGCTGTGACAAAGTGCAATTGCAAGAGCATCCGCTGCGTCATCAGGTTTTGGAATTTTTTCAAGTCCAAGAACCGCTTTGACCATAAACTGCATTTGTTTTTTGTCTGCACGTCCATTTCCGGTGAGAGCCTGTTTGACCTGCATTGGTGTGTATTCAAAAATGCGTTCACAAAATTTTTCACAGGTCAGCACAATCACTCCACGCGCTTCTGCAACGGGAATAACAGTCGTTTGATTATGAAAATAGAACAACTCCTCAATTGCAATTTCGTCAGGTTGATATTTTTCCATCAAGGCACAAAGACTCTCTTCAATGTGAAGCAAACGAACGGGAAAAGGTTCTTCTTTTGGAGTTTCAATCACGCCATAATCCACAACAGCGTTGTTTCTGTGCGTGTCAATGATTCCAAATCCAACAATTCCATATCCTGGGTCAATTCCTAAAATTCTCATGCTTTTATTGTAATAAAAAAGCCTTATTTTGTCAAATAAAACAAGGCTTAATTCAAACTTATTCTTCGTCAGGCAAGTTTACATTGTGATAAACTTCCTGAACATCATCCAAATCTTCAAGTGCATCAATCATGCGTTGGAATTTTGCGAGTTGTGTTTCATCCAAATCAACATACAAATCAGGCACAAGACTTGTTTCAGCAGAAACAACATTATATCCCTTTGAAGCAAAAGCATCGCGCATTGCGTTGTGTTGGTTTGGTTCGGTGATGATTTCAACTCCTTCCTCGTCTTCAACAACGTCAACTGCGCCAAGTTCAATTGCGTCAAGCATAAGAGTTTCAGCATCAGCAACATCAACAACATAAACCGACCCTTTGTTTTTGAAAAGATAGGAAACGCAGTTTGTTGACCCCAAACTTCCGCCATGCTTGTCGAAAGAGTGTCTTACATCACCTGCTGTGCGGTTTTTGTTGTCAGTCAAGCATTCGACAATCACTGCTGAACCGCCCACACCATATCCTTCATATGTGATTGATTCATAGTTCACTCCACCGAGTTCACCGGACGCTTTTTTGATTGAGCGTTCAATGTTGTCGTTTGGCATATTGTTGTCTTTTGCTTTCGCGATGATATCTTTAAGTTTGCTGTTGACATTAGGGTCTGGGCCACCTGCTTTCACACAAACAGCGATTTCTCTGCCGATTTTGGTGAAGATTTTGCCACGTGCGGCGTCAGTTTTTCCTTTTTTGGCTTGAATATTATGCCATTTTGAATGTCCAGACATCTTTTTTCTCCTTCTTTTTTATGTTATTCTTTTTTGTGAATTTTGTCAAATTAAATTTGATTTTTGTTGATTTCATACATAATGATTGAGCCGGAAACCCCAGCATTAAGGCTTTCAATCCCTTTTTTCATCGGAATTTTGACGGTTTTGTAGCAAAGTTTTGAAATTTCGTCACAAACACCTTGCCCTTCATTTCCAACGACAAGTCCAATGATTTTTTGGTCGTTTTTGAAATCAAAAATATTCTCGCCGTCCATATCTGCACAAATCAACTTTAATTTGTTTTGTTTTGCAAAATCAACAAATTGTTCTTTGGTCATTTCAAACACTTTACTGTCAAAAACTGCACCAACACTGCTTCTGATGAGTTTGCTGTTTGTTTTTCTGACAGAATTAACCAAAAAAACATACTCAAAACCGGACGCAAACGCTGTTCGAATCAATGTTCCAACATTCCCTGGGTCTTGAAGTGAGTCCAAAACCAGAAAGTTCGTTTTTGGAATTTCCACAACATGTTGTGTGTGGTATGCAATGCATAATACTTTCTGTGGTGTTTTTGTGTCAGCAAGTTGTTGGATTGTTTTTTCGTCTGTTTGAAAAATTTGAGCGTCAGTTTCAAATGGAAGCGAAGGCATGCATGTCAAAACATATTTCGCTTCAATCACACCCTTTGCAAGTGCGTCTTTGATGATTTTGACATTATCCAAAAAAAGCAAAGACTGATTTTCGCGTTTTTGCTTTTTAAGATTTGATATGAAGTTTTTGCTTGCCTTTTCCAAACTTATGCCTTCTTTGCAGTTTCAACAAGTCCGGCAAATGCTTCAGGTTCTCTTACTGCAAGGTCTGCAAGCACCTTACGGTTAAGGCTGATGTTTGCTTTCTTGAGTCCAGCAATAAATCTTGAATATGAAATGTCGTTAAGTCTGCATGCAGCGTTGATTCTTGTAATCCAAAGAGCACGGAAATCTCTCTTCTTGTGTCTTCTTCCGATGTATGCATATTGACCGCTCTTCATAA
>CAYOEW010000010.1:0-22724 GCA_964403245.1 uncultured Lachnospiraceae bacterium | reverse complement strand
GATTATTATACAATAAAATTTATAAATATGCAAGCGATTTTTGTATATTTATTCAGTCATTTTTTATAAAAATTTCATTTTATGCAAATTTATAAAAACCAAGTTCATAAATATAAGAAAAAATGCATATCACGTTTTTGCGAATTTTTTACCAAAAATCGCACCTCGCCCAAGTGAAAGTTTGTTCGAAAATCAAATTTTGTTTTTCAAAACAAGATAACATCCCACGCCCCGCCCGGACAGACACCTGCACAAAAATAATATAACGCATAAAAAAAGGCATATCAATTTTTTATGCCATTTTTTAAATCAATTTTCAAATTTTTAATAATTTTTAATCTCGATGATTTCTTGCGTTCTGATTGCTTTTTCAATCAAATTTTCAAGATCCAAAAATTGCTCATTATATTCCGCCCGCCTGATACTTGGTTTGATGACAGGATTTTTTGGAAGAAAAACTGTGCAACAATCTTCATAAGGCAAAATTGAAGTTTCATAAGTTCCAATATTTTGAGCAATTTTCATGATGTCTTCCTTATCAAACGCAATCAAAGGTCGGAAAACCGGAATTGACACGACAGAGTTTGTGACATTCATGCTTTGCATAGTCTGACTTGCAACCTGCCCCAGACTTTCCCCAGTCACGATTGCACCCAACCCATTTTCATTACAAATACGTTCAGCAATTCGCATCATAATTCTTCTCATGATTGTAATCATGTAATCAGCATCACAATGTTTGTGAATTTGCTCTTGAATTTCAGTAAACGAAACAACATGCAATTTGATTTCATCGCAATATTGCGAAATTTCGTTGGCAAGAGTAATCACTTTTTCCTTTGCCTGAACGCTTGTGTATGGATAGGAATGAAAATGAACTGCTTCAAATTTCAGGCCACGCTTTGCCATCATATATCCAGCAACAGGGCTGTCAATTCCACCCGAAAGCAACAAAAGACCTTTTCCAGCGCTCCCCAAAGGCAATCCGCCAGCGCACTGAATCAACTTATTATATATATAGGTTTTTCCGTTTGTGCGAATTTCAACTTCCACAAGCATGTCAGGTTCATACAAATCAACTTTCAAATTTGGATTTTTGTCAAGGACCACCCCGCCCAAAAACTTGTCAACTTCCATCGAAGTCATTTCAAAAGTCTTATCCGCTCTCTTTGTGGAAATTTTGAATGTTTTTACCCCGCCGAAATCAATTTTTCCAACAAAATCCTTGATATTTTCAAGAGAAGTATCAATCTCAACTGCCGAAGCAACCGCAATAAGCCCAAAAACTTTTTGCAATCTTTCAATGATTTCCATTTCATCATTTTCATCAAAATCAGCAATAATCAATCGCCCCTGTGTTTCAAAAAGATGAAATTTCAATCCATTAAGTTTTCTTGATATGTTTGATTTGAGAAGATTGATAAAATCATGGCGATTTCTCCCCTTCAAAAACAACTCTCCAAATTTCAAAAGCAACACTTTTTCAATCATGACACCCTCGCAAAAATATCTTCATAAACTTCCACAATCAGCCTGCACGCCTCATCAATTTCTTCAATTGGCTGGTGTGCGTTAAAACTGATACGCACACTTGAAATGATTTCATCTTTCGAAAAGCCAATTTCAGACAAAACTCGGTTTCCCGCTTTTTTTGCTGAACAAGCACTACCCAATCCAACAATCACACCCACACTTTCAAGTGCATGCAACATTGTTTCACCCTTCACACCAAAAAATTGAAGGTTCAAAATGTATGGCGAGCCACCAAAATCAACCACTTTAATGCCTTTATGCGAAGAAAGAAGGGAAACAAATCGCTTTTTCAAAGCCAAAACCTTGTCAAAATTTGTTTTTTCATCCGTAAGTTCAACAACTTTTTGAAATTGCATGATTCCCGGAACATTTTCTGTCCCCGAACGTAAACCATACTGCTGACCACCACCCGAAAGTAATTCTTTCAAAGAATTTTTGTTTTTGACATAAAGTCCAGCAATTCCGCGAGGTCCATGGATTTTGTGCGCACTGAAAGAATAAAGGTCAACAGATGCATTTCGTAAAGAGAAAGGGATTTTCATGAAACCTTGCACCCCATCAACATGAAAAACTGCACGCGGACAAAGTTTGTCTTTAAGTTTTGAAATTGCTTGAATATCATTGATTGCACCAGTTTCATTGCTCACATGCATAATTGAAATCAAACGCGTTTTTGAGTTTAAACATTTTTCAAGAGCATTCAAATCAACCCTTCCACTTTTGTCAAGCGGAACAAAAATCACTTTAAACCCTTCCATCTCCAATCTTTTTGCAACATTATAGACTGAAGGATGTTCACCTTCCGAAAAGACATACTCAAAATCGCCCGATTTCAAACTTCCACGAATTGCAAAATTGTTGCTTTCAGTGGCACAACTTGTGAAAATCACGTTCCCAACATTTGTTCCAAGCCTTTGCAAAAAATATTTCTCCGCTTCTGACATAATTTTTGAAACCTGCATTGATGAAACAGAAAGTGCGGAAGGATTGAAAAATTGGTCGCATGAAAAATGCTTATGCACTTGCACACATTCTTCCATCATTTGAGTTGTTCCAGCATTATCCAAAAAAATCATATCACACCATATATTGTGGTATTATTCCACAAAAAGACTGCATATCACCACAACATCTTATATTTCTCTTAATTTTGCGCCATATCTGAATGACAAACTTTTCAAGACTTTTGCGACAGCAGATGAGATTTCATCTCCGGTCAAAGTCTTCTCTTCTGACATAAACAAAATCTTGTAAGCCATACTCTTTTTGTTCTCACCCAATGCATCACTGCGATATACATCAAACAAATTCACATCAAAGAATATTTTCCCACAAGCAGATTTGATTGCTGACACAAGTTCTCCATTTGTCACACTTTCATCAACAACAACCGCAATATCTCTTTCAACAACAGGGAATTTTGAAATTTCCTTAACAGCAAAAGATTTTTCCGGCAAACTTGCAAGATAGTCCGTGTCAAGTTCTGCATAATAAACATCTTGAGAAATGTCATAGTTTTTCAAAACCGTCTTATGCAATTTTCCAAACCAACCAACAATCTTTCCGTCATCCGAAATGATATCAGCACTCACACCCGAGTGAAGATATGGTTGTTTTGAGCGTTCAAGATGAAATTTACACGAAGTGCAAAGAAGCAAATTTTCCACAACACCCTTAAGTTTGAAGAAATCATAACCACTTTCGCATACGGCAATTGACAATCTGTTGTTTTCAACAGGAAGTTCCTTCAAAGGCAGTTCTTTTGGCTGATATGTCTTTCCTGTCTCAAAAAATCTCAAATCCTTGTTTCCAACCGACAAGTTATATGCCACATCAAGCAAAATTGCATGAGCCATAACCGTTCTCACCATTGACAAATCCTCACTGATTGGATTTGCAATTGCAATCACCTTTCTTCTCTCATCATCATCTGCGAGCAACAACTTGTCGCAAGCAGTTGGACTGTAAAGAGAATAGTTCAATGTTTCATAGAAACCGCCATTCACAAGCACATTTTTCAAATTGTTTTCAAGAACAATTCTTGGTTCAAATTGACCAATTGTGATTGAAGAATTTTCAAACATTTGCCCATCAATATCATTATAAACATCATATCCATAAATTCTGATAACTTCTTCAGCAATGTCATTCTCATTTTTGATATCCTCTCTGATATATGGCGGAACACAGGTCAAAACGTCGCCCGAAGCAGTCGTTTTGATTCCCAATCTGTTCAAAATATCAAGCATTTTTTCAAGCGAAACAGGAACTCCCAAAATTTTGCATACCTTTGAATATGAAATTTTTAATTCATCGGATTTCCCAATTTGTTTTTCAGATTTTACATTATCAATGATTCCGTCAACAATTTCACCACATCCAAGAGCACTCACAAGATGAAGAGCGCGTCTCAAAGCAAGCGTTGGAGAGTTGATGTTCACACCCTTTTCATATCGAGCAGAACTGTCCGTTCTCAAACCATATTTTTTTGCAGTCAAACGAACACTCTTCAAGTCAAACACCGCACACTCAAACACACTTTTTGTCGTATCAGTCGAAATACACGAATTCACGCCACCAATCACTCCCGCAATAACAACAGGTTTTGACTGATCTGCAATCACCATAACACTCTCGTCAAGATTATATGTCTGACCATTCAAAACTTCAATTTTTTCACCAGAAGTCGCCTGACGAACACAAATTTTGTGACCATCAAGATATTTATAGTCAAACGCATGCATTGGCTGACCCTGTTCAATCAAAACATAGTTTGTGATGTCAACCATATTATTGATTGGTTTGATTCCGACAGCCAAAAGTCTGCTTTTAAGCCAAAGTGGAGAAGGTTCAAGTTTGATGTTTTTGATGTAACTTGCACAATATCTCTCGCAATTATCCGTCAAAATATCAACCTTAACATAATCGTTCACATTTCCGGCAACAGTGCGATATGTGATGTCAGCATCCTTAAATTCTTTTCCATAAATTGCACAAACTTCACGAGCAATTCCAACAACACTGTTACAATCAGGTCTGTTTGGTGTGACATTGACATCCAAAACAACATCATTCAACAGAAGTGCATCCTCAATTTTTTGACCAGCAATACTATTTTCAGGCAAAATCAAAATTCCATTGAAAGAAGCACCTTTAAAATAGTTGTCATCAATGCCCAATTCCTCTCCCGAACAGAACATTCCGTCACTTTTCACACCTCTGAAATTTGAAGGTTTGATTTTGATTCCATTCACAAGGTCAGCCCCATCCAAAGAAACTGGAACGAAAGCGCCTTCAAAAACATTTGTCGCAGAAGTGACAATTTGAACAGTTTTTGTTCCAACATCAACCTGACAAACAACAAGTCTGTCTGCTTCTGGATGCTTTTCAATTTTTGTAATGTGACCAACATACACATCATGAAGATGTTCATTCATATGTTGCACTTCTTCAACTTCAAATCCGGAAACAGTAAGTCTGTCAGCAAGTTCCTGTGCTGAAACATCCAAATCAACAAAATCTTTAAGCCAATTGTATGATATTTTCATTTTTTTCTCTCCTTTAAAATTGTTGCATAACACACAATATGTGGTGTGTTATGTCATGCATAATACACTTTATATTGTTTTTTATCTCATCTGTTTCAAAAATCTCAAATCATTCTTAAACAAATATTTTATGTTTGGAATTTTGTTTGTCACCATGACACTTCTGTCAATTCCTGGACCAAATGCAAATCCGCTGTATTTTTTGCTGTCAATTCCAGACATTTCCAAAACCTTCGGATTGACAACTCCTGCGCCAAACACTTCAGAGAAACCCGTTCCCTTGCAAAGCGAACATCCTTTGCCCTGACACATCTGACATGTTGCATCAATTTCAATGCTTGGTTCTGTGAATGGGAAATATGACGGACGAACACGCATTTTGACATTTTCCCCAAACAAACGCTTCAAAATCTCTTTAATCATAAGCATCAAATCTTTAAGACCAATGTTTTCATCAATCACAAGCGCTTCAAATTGGTTAAAAATTGGAGAGTGAGAACTGTCACTGTCATTTCTGTAGACTCTTCCAGGACATACAATTTTGAATGGTGGTTTCATTGTTTCCATCGCCCTAACCTGCATGTTTGACGTTTGTGAACGCAAAAGAATGTTGTCAGTGATAAAGAATGTATCCTGCATGTCGCGTGCTGGATGATTTTTCGGAACATTCAACGCTTCAAAGTTGTAATAATCCGTTTCTACTTCCGGCCCCTGAATGACAGTAAATCCCATTTCAACACAAATATCCATAAATTTGTTGTTAAAACGCGTCAAAGGATGCAAAGCACCGCGTTTGACACCAGCGCTTGGCTCTGTGATATCCACTTTTTCCTTTTCCATATCCGCCAAAAGTTTTGCATTTTCAATTTCGCACAGTTTTTCTGTCAAAATTTTTTCAAGGCTTTCACGAACAGAATTTGCAAGCGACCCAATTTCGCGTCTGTTTTCAGCCGGAACATCCTTCATTCCACGCAAAATTGCAGTAAGTTCCCCGGTTTTGCCCAAATATTTCACACGAAGTTCATCCAAGGATTTCAAATCTTGTGCCCCTTCAATTTCACTTGTTCCATTTTTCAAAATTTGTTCAAGTTTTTCTTTCATACTCTCTCCTTTAAAAAAATAAAACGCCCCAACGCATTAGGACGATTTTTGGTCGTGGTACCACCTAACTTCTTGCTCTTTCAAGCAACTTCTTTCGCTTTGACGCAAGCATATGCGGAGACTCCTACTCTTTTCATTTCAAAGTTCGGCTAAAAAGTGAATTCAGCATTTTTAATCAATCCATCTCTCACCCACATGGACTCTCTGTGCGACATCAAAATGCTTACTGGTCTTTCATCATCGCCTTTATAATGGTTAAATTTTAACATAAGACGCCATTTAAGTCAAACAATTAAACAAACATTTTACAAAAAATGAAATCTGTGATAAAATCACAACATGCAAGATTATGAAACATACAAAATTTCAGACATAACAAACCTAAAACGCCCAACCGTTTACTTTTTTCTCAAAACAAACGGATTTTCGGAACATTTCATCAAAAATTTACGAAAAAATTGTCAATCCATCAAAATAAACGGCAATTTTTCCACCATGCGAAGCCAAATATCTCCAAGCGACACGCTTGAAATTTTGAAAAATCCAAATATGAAAAACAGCACCCCGATTTGTGACGGAGAAATTGACATACTTTTTGAAGATGACGACTTTTTGATTGTAAACAAACCACACAACCTGTCTTGCCTTCCAACTCGTTCACACATAGCCAACAATTTGGGTGGAAAAATTTTGAATTACATGCTACAAAAAGACGAAAATTTTGTTTTACGAGTCAAAAATCGACTTGACAGAGAAGCCAGCGGAATTGTTATTGTGGCAAAAAATCCAATTGCATACAACAATCTTAATTCGGTCAAAAAGGAATATCACGCCATTTGCGAAAGAAATTTTGAAGATAAAAATTTCACAATCAACCGCCCAATTTTGACAGTCACAAAAAATGGCATAAATGAAATCAAGCGCATTATTTCAGATGATGGAAAGCCCTCAATCACACATGTAAATGTCATTAAAAATTTTGAGAACACATCTCTTCTTTCCATTTCGCTTGAAACAGGACGAACTCATCAAATCAGACTTCATCTTTCTTCAATCGGACATTCTCTTCTTGGCGACACACTCTATGGCACTCCAACAAAGGAAAATCACGCTTTTTTGCTTTTAAAGAAAGTCGAATTCACACATTTTCGCACAAACAAACAGGTCAAAATTGAAGTTCCATATCCAAACGATTGGAAAGCACATATTGAAAAATAAAAAATCTGCATCAAATTTGCAGATTTTTTATCGGAAGCACAACTATTTGCACGCTTTTGTGGAAGATGATTTCTTTCCACATGATTTTGTGGATGATTTTCCACATGCTTTTGAAGTTGACTTTGAGGATGTTTTTGATGTTGCCTCATTGTTTACTTCAGCGTTTGTTTTGTTTGTCGCTTTCTTTCTTCCAAACATAGTTTCCCTCCCTTTTTCAAGGCAAAGATCACGCCTTGTATTTTTATTCTTCCACCAAATCGCACAAATATTCACACACATCAAAAAATAAGAAAATAAAAAAATCGCACCAAAAAAGTGCGACAATTTTTTGTTGTTTTAATCAAACAAAGACCTAGTTATTTTCTTCTTCTGCATCAAGAAGGTTGTAATATTCGTCAAAAACACTGATTGCAGTTTTTTCGTCAGTTTCAACCATAAGCACAGGTTCTCTGCCTTCTCTTTCGTCAACATAGAATACGATTGCTTCGTCATCCTGAATGTTTTCAATTTGGTCAATTGGCTTCAAAACACAATAAATTTTGTTGTTGTATGGGATGACAGCAATTTGTTCAAAAGAAATTCTCTTTCCTTTTTCATCAACAAGAACGATCGGTTCTCTGTTGTCTTGATCCAACAAAACATCAAGAATTGTCATATTGTCTGCTTCTCTTTCGGCAGCTTCAGATGCTTCATCAATTTTTTGCAATTTCTTTTTATCCATATTTTTTCTCCTTTATTTTTTGTCAAGATAATCCTGCAAGATGATTTGAGCGGAAATTTTGTCAAGAAGTTCCTTTCTTTTCTCCCACTTCACTCCCGCTTCTTTCAGATACTCCTCCGCCTCAAAGGATGTGTATCTTTCATCCTGAAATTCAACAGAAACACCTGTTTTTTCTTTCAGTTTTTCAGCAAAATTTCTAACAACTTGTGACATTTCACTTTCTGTGCCATCAGCATTAAGCGGAAGTCCAAAAACAACCAAATCCACCGACTTATCAGCAATCAGAGTCGCAAAATATTGCAAATCTGCGGTTTCGTTTTTGGTTTTATAGATATGGTCAGCGCTGGCAATTGTTGCCGACAAATCGGAGAACGCAACTCCAATTCTTGCTTTACCATAATCCAACCCCATTTTCCTTGAATACTGCATCAATATCACCATAATTATTTTAACGCAATCAAAGACAAATAGTCAAACAAATTAAAGAAAATTATTTACAATCAAACAAATTATGTCCAGACGAAACTGAAACTGAAAGAGGGACGGCAAAATGGCAAACATTTTCCATACAATCTTTAAGCAAGTTTTCAACTTTTTCAACTTCATCTTCCGGCGCATCAATGATGAGTTCGTCATGGATTTGCAAAATCATATGACTTTTCATGTTTTTCAAACGATTTTCGACTTCAATCATCGCGAGTTTAATGATGTCAGACGCTGTTCCTTGAAGAGGCATATTCATCGCAACTCTCTCTCCAAATTTTCTTACATTTGCATTTGAAGAACTGATTTCTGGAATATGTCGAACTCTTCCAAAAAAGGATTTTACAAAGCCATTTTTGTGGGCAAACTCAACATTTCCGTCCATAAATTGTTTGATTTTCGGATATCTTTCAAAATAACTCTCAATATAATTTTTCGCCTTCATTTTGGATGTTTTGATGTTCTGCGACAAGCCATAGTCACTTATGCCATAAATAATTCCAAAATTCACCGCTTTTGCATCTCTTCGCTGACTTGAAGTCACCTGCTCAACTGGAACACCAAAAATTTCGCTGGCAGTTTTTGTGTGAATGTCAATGCCTTGGCGATATGTGTCAATCATGCTGTCTTCTTCTGCCAAATTTGCAAGCAATCGCAGTTCAATTTGGCTGTAATCCGCCGACACGATTCTGCCGTTTGGATATTTGGACACAAAAATCCTACGCAAATTCTTTCCTTCCTCATCTCTGGTCGGAATGTTTTGCATGTTTGGTTCAGAACTCGACAGTCTTCCCGTTGAAGTCAAAGTTTGATTAAAAATTGTGTGAATGACATCGCCGGAAGTTTTCAAAATGTTTTGATAAACTGTGATATACGTGTTTACAAGTTTGCTGATTTTTCGATATGTTATGATTTTTTCAACAATCTCATGTTGCCAACGAATTTCGTCCAAAACCGCAAAACTTGTCGATTGTTTTTTGTTGTTAAAAGCCTTCAATCCAAGTTTGTCAAACAAAATATGCGCAACTTGTTTCGGAGAATTGACATTAAACTCCTCGCCCGCCAGTTCAAAGATTTCCTGGGTCACATTTTTAAGTTGTTCATTATATTTTTCAGACAACGATTGCAAAATTTCTCCGTCAATCTTAAAACCTTCTTCTTCCATGTCTGCAAGAACTTTCACAAGTGGAATTTCAATGTCATAATAAACTTTCGAAACTCCTTCATTCTCAAGTGCTGTTTCAAGTCGATTTTTTGTATTTACAAAATCTTCAACAGGCACTTTCGGGCTTTTTGGCAAGCCAGCATAAAGCACATAACTTGCAATGTCAATATCAAAAAAGTTGACGAAATCAATTCCCAATTTTTTCAAAATTTTGTGGTCATTTTTTGAATTATAAGTGATTTTTGTGATTTTTTCGTCTTCAAAGACCTCTTTTAATGACTTCAAAACCTCATCAATATCAATCGAAGGCGAAAATAAATCAATTTCTTTTTTCAAAAAGAAAACATCTTCAGACGCGCAAAATTCCAAATTTTCAATATCAAAACAAAGATATTTTTTGATGTTTTTCTTCAATTTTTCAACATCTTCCAACCCTTGAATTTGCACACGCTTTGCAACACTTTTTTCCGAGCGTACCCCTTCCGCAAACAAGTCTTTTCTGTTTGTCAAACTGCGAAAATCATATTCTTCAAAGAAGTTTCGCGCTTCTTGAGAAAGCGGAAAAACATATCTGCATTCATCCAAAGAAAAATCAATGTCGCAATCGGTTTTGATTGTTGCAAGTTTTTGGGACATATATGCTTTTTCCTTGTCAGCAACCAATTTTTCGTGCAACTTTCCGGAAATCAAATCAACATTTTCATACACTCCATCCAAATCGGAATATTTCTCCAAAAGCGACAGAGCAGTTTTTTCACCAACTCCTGAAACACCCGGAATATTGTCCGATGTGTCACCCATAAGTGCCTTCAAATCAACAATTCCCGAAGGTTTCAAGCCATATTTTTCAAAAAGCGCTTTTTCATCATATTTTTCAATTTCGGTCACACCTTTTTTTGTCAACCAAACTTCTGTATGTTCTCCGACAAGTTGCAACAAATCCCTGTCCCCAGAAACCAAAATATTTTGACAATTTGACAATTTTGACAACGTTCCAATAATGTCATCTGCTTCAATTCCCGCAATCTCAAAAGTCTTTATTCCAAGGACGGAAAGCATGTTTTTTATGACAGGAAATTGAGCACGCAAATCAGGTGGTGTTTCCTTACGCGTCCCCTTGTAATCCGCAAAAATTTCGTTTCGAAAGGTCTTTCGCGCATGGTCAAAAGCAACCGCCAAATAAGTCGGATTTTGCTGTTCAATCAGTTTGACAAGCAAATTTGCAAATCCAAAAACAGCGCCGGAAGGCAGTTTGTTGCGATTTGATAAATAAGGCATTGCATAGAACGCCCTATTTGCCAAACTGTTGCCATCAACAATTATGAATTTATCCACAAATTTTCCTTAAAAGAAAAGTGCCGATGCTTCTGCTGGACTGAAAAGATTGTAGATGAAATCAGGTGCAGCCAAAACAACAATATAAAGCACAATTGCAACAATCAACAAAATGAAGAACACTGTTTTAAGCGGACTTCCGGAAAAATTGACAAGTGCAAAACAGAAAATAATTGCAACCCCACCAAAATTCACAATGATTTCAAACACTTTTTCAAACCAACCAAAATCAACGTTCCAACCTGCATCTCTGATGACAGCAACTGACAAAAATGCAATGTAGATGATTGACAAAATCGACAAAATTGTGTAAAGAATTTTCTTCATACCCCCTCCTATTTTTATTATAATATCAAATTGAAAAATTTTTTTCAAGCAAAACGCGAACAAATAACAAATTAAAAGCAAAAAAATCAATTTAAAAAGAGAAATATGAAAACTTTTGATATAAAAAACAAAAAACCGCACTGGTTTTGTGCGGAATTTTGTGTATATTTATGCATTATAATGTATTTTTACTCTTCATTTTCTTTGTTATCTTCATCTTTTTCAGAATTTTCTTCATCAAATTTTTCTTCTTCGGTTTTGTCTGTTTCCAAGTCTTCTTTTGTCGGTTTGAAACAAATTCCAAACACCACAAGCACCCCAGCAACAGCCATAATACAATCTTCAACAACTTGATTTTCAATCTTAAAACCAAACGCTCTTCCAAATGCATTAAGAAGAATCACAACAGCACCAGAAAGACTAACCCAAAAACTGTAAGAGCGGAATTTTTTAAAGAAGTTCTTCAAATTCTTCTCCGTTTTTCAAATATGATTTAATCTCTGTCAAATCATCCTTAACATCTTCCAAAATTTTCAAATGTTCTGTCAATTGTTCAATCGTCTTTTGATATTTAACTTCCCGTTTTGCGCTGTCTTTGAGTTGATACCAAAACAGCCAAACAAACAAAATTGCAAACACACCATTGCTGACAACAATACTGATTATTTCATTCCAAATTTCCATGTATTTCTCCAAATTTTAATAGATTTTTCATTGTGACATAGTCGCCCGACCTGTCAAAATATGATTTTCTGAACAACATGGCTTTGTCTTCAAAAACAACTTTCATGAAACAACATCAAAAACAAGCATAGGTTTGCAAATTTCAATGTTCACTTGATTTGTTCTGAACTCAACTTCAAACAACTTTCCATACAGTGAAATCGGAAGTCTTTGCTCTTTTTCACTGCCCGAAATTTCGAAAGTTTTTGTTTCTTCATCAGAAGAGATGACAACTTGACAATCATATTTCGAATTGATGATAAGTTCTTTGATTTTCTTTCTTTTTCCCCTGTTTTCAAGGTCAGTTTTAAACGATTTCCAAACCTTCAAATTTGAGTTTGAAAAAGTTTTGCCATTTGGCACAAGTTGACCAATTCTTTGTTTGTTTTCGTTGTAAAAACATGCACACAATTTGCTCATATATGGATTGTCAACAGCCAAAACTTTTCTGACATCCACACCGCGATAGACCTGCAAAGTAAATGTGTCAATGTCAACTTCAAAAAGGACATTATTCACATAAGTTGCACTTTCGCAACCAACATTTTCTCCGTCAGCAAAATCACATTTTGTCGCAAGATAATATTTTCCATTAAGACAAGCGGATGAGCAGTTTATATTGTCCAAATTTTTGAAATAAACATCTGCATCCGGCATGATTTTGTCAACAGAATTGCCATTAAACGAATAAAATCCATCGCGCGTCATAAACAAAACTTTGTTTCCGCAAACACACACAGAATCTTCAAAAATTTTTGAAGCAGAAGTGTAAAGATGAGTGAAAGAAAAGTCCTTTTTTGAAGTATAAATTGAAATTTTTGTAATTCCATTTTCTCTGAATAAATATACATAGTCGTTGAACGCCACGAGTTTTGTAAATGAACCGCGATTGTCCAAAAACTCAATTGTGGAGCTTTCTTCATCCGACCAATTTTGTAAATTTAGATTGGTTGTATAAACCAAAGTGTTTCGATCTGTGTTTTTAATTCCAAAGAAATTGTCATAATGCACAACGCAAGAAATAAGCGATGGGACATTCTCAAACATCCCTTCATACGCAAGTGACAGACACACCATTCCCTCTTTGGAAAAGAAAAGTGTGCAATCCAAATTGTCAATGCGATAAGGACAACAATAAGTTGGTTCGGACGTAAGCAATTTGGTTTTTGACCACACAAATCCTTCGTCTTCGTCAATAAGCGGGATTGTCCAAACTCTGTGATTTGCATCAATCAAAAGCATCTGATAAACAAGTTCATTTTCACCATTTGAATACCATCTGTCCATCCAAATCCCACAAATTTCTTCAACTCTTTCAGAAAAATCAAATCCATGTGTGGTATTAAGGTCATCAACAGTTGCCGGAACACTCAAATCCTCAAAACCGAGTCCATTTTTGAGCGCACCATCAACAAAAGAAATGTTGTAACACTCTTTGCATTCATTTGGCTTTGAAGTCAAATCATCTTTGTTTGAAACAACGCCATTTCCAAACACAGAGAAAACAATATTTTTTTCACTTGTTTTCTTATGTTTTTTCAAATTCTTATAAAAAATCAAAACCAACTCCTTTGTGGAAGCCTGTGCTCTCCACGTTTTCTTGAAAGAACAAACAAACTTTCTTTGAAACGTTCTTCCCAGATTTCCGCATCCTCACTGATTCCATCAATCAACAAATATTCACTTGCAATCCCATACGCATACACTCTTGCAGTCAACCCGCAAAACATCTCTACTGTGCTTGAAATTGAGCAATCAGCAGGAAGAAAACTGTAAACAATCGACTTTGGTTTCCCCTCAACTTCCACATAATTTGGAAAGAGTTTGAATTTCAAATTAAATCCAAAGCGATTTTTGATTTCATAGATGTTGATCATCGCCTTTGAAAGAGAAGAGAAGTTGATGATATTTTCACCACCAACTTCTTCCTTTGTCAAAAATGGCAGATAATCACTTGCAATTTCTTGGTTGACAAGATTGAAACAATCGACAAGCGTATTGATTTTTTCTTGCTCACGCACAGTGAATGAAACTTCTTCTTGCGAACTGATTTTTTCTTTCAGTTCCCTTTCTCCGATAAATTCACAAACCAAAACTAAAATGTCTTTAACTGTCATATAATTTCTCCTCAAGGTCACTTAAAACTTGTTTAGCGACCGATTTTTCCCATTTCAGATTTTCCCTTTCCATTTCCTCAAACAATTTGTCACTGTTTTGCACCCGAGTTTTCAAAACAAAAGTGATTGTTCTCTCGTCAAGAGTGTCATAAGGCACAGTCAAGCAATAAGTGTTTTTCTGCCCATGAGAATGAACTTCAAATTTGTTTCTGTCTGGATTAAACATGACAAAATAATCTCTGTCAATGGACTTTAGCCTACCGACAATGTCAAGCGCATCGCTTTCAATTTCAAACGACCTTTTCATACAGCCTTACCCCTGTTATGCTTGAACAGATGTTGTAAGACCGTTAACAAAACCAACGCCGTTTGGCTTGTGGCATACAAGTTCTATATATTTAACAAGCGTTGCGGAATAAGTAGGTTTTGTTGGGTGTTGTTTAAGCACTCTTCCACTTTCGTCTTCCAACCACTTCCAATCGCCGAGTTCATAGAACATGAAATCGTTTGTGTCAAGGAAGTAACATTCATCCTTTCCGATTTGATTTGTTGGAACGATTGGAGTTCCAAAGTGTGTAAGCACTTTCATGCCGTCTTCAAGAGTTGTATATTCAATATTCTTCTTATAAAGAGTTAAATATTTTTGATAAAGTCTTTTAAGCTCATATGAGCAGTTGATGAAGTTTACGGATGTTCCTGCAACTTCAAGGTCATCAATGATTGATTGAACATAGTCTTCATCAAACGCATCAGAAGAAGATGCAGTGTAAGTTTTTGCGTTCAAAATTGGATATTCGCTCTTGTCAACGCCATAGAGAGTTGAATTGCTTCGAATGCCTTTCAAACCGATGATTTCGTTGTCTTTTGAGCCATGAGCGTAGATTTTGTCGCCTGTGGCAATTCCAGATACACTTCTGCTCAAAGTGATGATGTTTGTAACTGGGTCAACGCCTGTGATCATGACATTTTCATCTCTGAGTTCTGATGTGCCATATACGTCAACAAACATTCCAGGAGTGATTGCTCCAATATTGTCAACTTTGATTGTTCCAGATGAAACAGTAAGAGTTGCCAAAAGTCCAGTTCCGTCACCATAAATCATTCTTGAAAGGTTGAAGATGCTTGCTTTGAGAAGTGAATCCATTCCATCTTGCAACAAGTTTACGAACGAGTTCACATCTGTTGAAGAACATCTCACTGCCTTGTCAGAAATTTCAAATCTTCCATACAAATTTTTGAGAGGTGCAACGAATGAAAGATATGGTCTGCCAGCACCTTCTGGAAGTTCACTTGTTTCGCTTCCAGCCATAACTGAACCATTGATTCCGATTGGTGCTGCAACTCTGACTTCTTTTCCAACGATATTTCTTGTACTTCTTTTGATTCTGCTGAAAAGTGGATTTGTTTTACTGTTAATTTGGTCAGCAATCACACCCAAATAAACGTCTTTAAGCACATTTTCTGCACTTGATAATGTAATCATTTAAATTTCTCCTTTTTCTTTATGACAACAAGTCCAAGACCGCCTGTTTTGCCTTTTCAAAAGAGTCAGGTTTTGGGGTGACAGGCTTTGTCACCCTTTCGCCTGAACCAGAAGACATAACAAAAGGTGTTTTGTTTTCTTGAAGTTGTTTCATATAATTTTGAATAACCATATTTTTCAGATTTTCATCTTGCAAAATAAGATTTTGAACCAGAGGTTCGTCTGCTTTGTTTGGAGCGGATATTTTTTCAAAAACCATATTCGCCCAAACCTTTTCAAATGCCTTATCATCGCCTTTGAGAAGAGCGTCATTTTCGACTTTTTGTCTTATCTCATCTGCGTATGCATAAGCATGTTGATTTTGCGAAAGGAAGGTCTGAAAATCCTCATCAAATTTGTTTTGCGAAGGCTTTTCTGACGATTTATCTTTCTCATATTCAGCAAGTTTTTGGCATTTGCGAGTAAATTCGGACTGCAAAGAGTTGTATGCTTTTTCAAGGTCTTCAACACTCTTAAATTTTCTTACGGGAACGCCCCTTTCTGCTTCACCCAAAAGTTCAACATTCTCTTTTTCGTCCTGTGGGGAGCCTTGTGAATTGTCTTCTTTCAAAGTTTCAATTTGTTCTGGTTGTTCCCCAAAAATCTTTTCTTCCATAAAATTATTCTCCTTTCAATTCTTTGTGTTTTCTGATATGTTTCAAGAAATTCTCTTCAATTTTCTTGTCAAAGTTTTCGTCTGCGTAAAGAACTTTGAGCATATATGCAACATGCTGTGTCAAATGCAATCCATGTTCGTCAATTTCTTTGACATCAACCTGTTTTCCTTCAAACATTGATGCATTTTCAGTATCTGCATTTTTGATGTGCAAATCTGACAAATCGATTGAATTTTCCCAAGCACCAAAGCCGATATTATCCATGATTTTCGCTTTCATGCTGTTTGTAAGTTTTCCATTCTCATCAAAGAGAAGTCCCTTGTCCAAAAGGTCAAAAATCATTGCCCTACGCTGTGAAAGTGTGTCGTTTGATTCGTTGTTTGTGTCAAACTGAACATCATCACTTGAAAGGTCACTACCTTTGAAATAGAAGATGTCCAACTTCCCATTTTGACCGGTTATTTTGACAAGTCGTGGGAAAGTGGCAAACTGCTTATAAAGTCGCAAAATGTGTTTTGCAACCGTCTTGATTGCGGATTTGATGCTGTCAGTTGTAAACTTCAAACGCGTTTCGTTTTCATCAATCAAAAGTTCCAAAGCAACCCCAGAGATTGAACTTGAAACATTTTCCATCGAGCCAAACTTATTCGTTCCGCTGATATCCAAAAATTCTTGCAAGAGTTTGTCTTCTTCCTTGTCAAAATCTGAAGGAACATTCTCTCCACCCAAAAATTTTGGAGCAATTGACCCCTGACGATAGACCAAAATCTTCCCCGGAGCAAGTCCTTCTTCTTCCAAATTGTCAATATCAACACTTCCGTCTTCCACAGCCAAAACACCCAGCGTCAATCGATTGAGATATTCATGTTTGCGGTTTTTGACGGCATTATATGCCCTTTGAATTGGAATCAATCTGTTGATCATTGAAACGCCCCAGAAATTTCCGACTTCTTCATTGCAAATTTGTCTTACAAACGGGAATTCTCTCTTTCCGTCAATTCCGTTGAGATATGGCAATTCGCCATCAAAAACAAGTTTGTCGCCCGCAATGATAATCAATCTGCCATTTGGGAATTCTTCGCATGGTTTGACATATTTTTCAATCACAATTGCACTGTCATGTCTTGTTGTCTCAATCAACTTTGTCGCTGTTGCGTTATACCCCAGTCCACCCAAAGAAGAAGCAACTCCGTCAAGAGAATAGACATTCACATCCTTCCCTTTGACTGAAACGCCATACATCTGCTTGATTTGAGTTGTCGAATACGCCTTTGCATGAATCAAACTTTGGCATTCTTCCAAACTCTCGTGCGTGGAACTGTCTGGATAGATTTCAAACGGCGAGCAAACGCAAATGTCAACATCTCCCGTTTTGATTTTTCTTCCATCATCTTCAAGAGCAACCACCTGCCCAAGATTGCTGTTCCACGAAATTTTATAAAAACTCGTTCCACAAATTTCGCTCCATTTTGTCGCCTGATTGATTTTTGCGTTCAAATTCATCTTGTTTGAAACAGAATTAAGCACATTTTTTCCAACTTTTGCGGTGTAAATATCCTGTTCTTCGTTTGTCGCCGGCGCAATTGTCATTTTCGGTTTAATTTTTGCAAGTTTTGACATTCGAACATCAATAATTGGTGCAATGTGGTTAAAAATTTCCCTTTCTTGCCAAAAATATTGCTTGTCAAGTTCTCTGACCATATTTCCGTATCCAACATCGCAATATTGATTTCCCATATAGAAATTCATGTTAAGTTGCCACTGATTGTCAAAGCATTTTCTCTCCGCAACACGCTTTTCAAAATCTGCAAGAGTTTCCTTCACAATATCCACTTTTTCTTTCATACATTCTCCTTTTTTCGTTTTTGTTTAAACGGTGATTCGACCGCTTTTGGCACACATGCTTTTGAAAAGCATTCAAACATTTTCTTCATACACTCTTCACAAAACACAAGGTCGTGTCTTATGAAACCCTTGGTGCTGAAACTGTATTTTGCCAAATTTTTGCAACCATAAAAGTCACACATAAGTTGATTTTTACATTCCTGCATTTTCATTTTCTTTCATCTCCTTTTCTTTTAAAAGTTGCAAAAGACGGTCTTTTTCTTTCAAAAGTTCCTCATCCGACATTTTGGAAATTTCGTCATCAGAAAGTTGATCATGTTCCAGCAAAAATTTAAGTGCGGAAATGTCCGGCGAGTTATATTTTTTTGTAATTTTTCTTTTCACAAGCACCGGATTTCCGTTTTCATCTGTTGCATATTCCTCAACAATTTCATCAGTATCATATCCAATTGCCTTTTTGAGTAGTGCTTTTTTGATTTCTTCTTCGTCCATTCCTTTTCTCAACTTTGACCACATTGTAAAACCCCAAAAATGCGTTTTCAAGTTTTTGTGCCAAAAATTTTAACAAAATCCCGCACAAAAAATAAAATGTATTTGTAAGGAGAACTTACATGAACGAAATTTTATCATTTCAAAATGTCAACTTTTGGTATCAAACAAAAGATGACGAAATTTTTGCTTTAAAAGACATTTGCTTCAAAATTGAAGAGGAAAGTTTTGTTTCATTGGTTGGTCCAAGCGGATGTGGAAAAACAACGATTTTGTCCCTAACTGCCGGACTTTTGAAAGCGAGTAGTGGAAAAATATTTTTGGACGGTGAAGAAAAAATTGACACAAGAAAAATCGGCTATATGTTCCAGCGCGACCACCTGTTTGAGTGGCGAAGTGTGTGGAAAAACATAACCTTGGGACTTGAAATTCAAAAGATGCCTGACAAGGATGAAAAACTTCAAAAAGCGGAAGAACTTTTGAAAAAATATGACCTGTTTTCTTTCAAAGACCAAAAGCCACGATCATTAAGTGGTGGAATGCGCCAACGCGTTGCACTCATTCGAACACTCACCCTTGAACCCAAACTGTTGCTTCTTGACGAGCCATTTTCGGCACTCGATTTTCAAACCAGACTCTCTGTTTGTGATGATGTGTATGACATAATCAAAAGCGAGAAAAAGACAGCACTTCTTGTCACTCACGACATTTCAGAGGCAATTTCCATGTCAGACAAGATTTTGGTATTGACATCGCGTCCTGCGACTGTAAAAGACGAAATCAAACTCAATCTTGAAGGGAAAACGCCACTTCAAAAACGCGAAGCGCCACAATTTGGAAAGATTTTTGATACTATTTGGAGAGAATTAACAAATGAAAACAACGAAAAAAAACAAAATTCGACCTAATTTTTCAGAAACACACAAAAAATACATCAAATCACTGCGAAAAGACAAATTCATAATCATCTTTTTTCGAATTTTCATATTGGTTGCATTTTTGGCAATATGGGAACTCTTGACGCGATATGGCGTTGTCGATGCGTTCTATGTCAGTTCGCCGTCACGCATAGCAAGTCAAATTGTTCTTTTGGCACAGAGTGGTTCGCTTCTCCAACACACACTCACAACACTCTTTGAAACGCTCATTGGCTTTGCGATTGCCACAATTTTGGGCTATTTGATTGCTGTGCTTTTGTGGTGGAACGAAAAAGTTCGCAAAATTTTTGAACCATATATTGTTGTGCTGAACTCTTTGCCAAAAATCGCTCTTGGCCCCGTCATCATCCTGTGGGTAGGCTCTGGAACAAACGCAATTGTCATGATGTGCGTGCTGATTTGTATTGTCATCACCACCATGAGCATGCTTTCGGCATTTATGTCTGTTGACGAAGGAAAAATTCTTCTTCTCAAATCCATGCACGCCAACAAATTTCAAATTCTGTTCAAACTTGTTTTGCCTTCATCCATGCCCGACTTCATTTCAGTCCTCAAAATCAATGTCGGAATGAGTTGGGTCGGAATCATCATGGGAGAATATCTCACAAGCAAGGCTGGACTTGGCTATTTGATTGTGTATGGCGGACAGATTTTCAAAATTGATTTAGTCATGTCTGCGACCTTTATTTTGAGTGTTTTGGCGTTTTTGATGTATTATCTCGTCAGTCTTCTTGAACGAAAATATCGAAAGTAGCAAAATCAAAATCCCAAGCACACTGCAAATTGGATAAAGAAAAGATACAATTTGCGAAAATCCAAAACAACTGACAAAAAGTGGCAGAAAAACCGCCATTATTGTGCTGATTTTTTCACTTTCAACCCATTTTTGAAAGGAATTTTTAAGCGTGAACATAAGCGAAATGAGAGTTGTGAAACATCCCACCAAAATGACAGCATACTCCATCCAAAACACAATTTGATTTTGCTTTGCAATCAACAAAAAAGGCATGTCACTGACAAAACTTTGCGGATTATTTTGCAATACAAAATTTCCCAGAAGCATGAAAAAGACAAGCAAAAGACAGGAAAACAGACAAACAAAAAGTGTCTGTTTTTTGTTCAAATCTTTCCCCGCATTCGCAATGACAAATCCGCTCATTGATGTGTTCAAAATCACATAAAGTGGGCTGTAAAGAACCCCAGCCAACAGCGAAACAGAGCATGTGAGAGTTGTTTTGATTTTCATTTCAAAAACAAGCACAATCAAAAACACAAGTGCGGTCAAAGGCATCAAAAAAACATTGATTTTTTGAAGTCCATTCATTCCAACAAATGTCACAACAAAACAAATTCCAAGCAGGACAGCAAGCAAGACAAAATATGTTGTGGTTGAAAAATATGAGAAAAGACTTTTAAGTCCCGCAAACATTGACGCGCAAAAAACAAGCGAGATAATTCCCGAAATATGTGACATCCACTTTGAAGCGTCCAAATTTTCACACACTCTTTGTCCATTTCTCAAAAAGAAATAAAAAATTGCGAAAAACAAAATTCCAGCAAGAACAATATAAAGATATGACGCCCACCCAAAACGAGAAAAGAAGACCATGATTTCCTTTCCACTTGAAAAACCAGACCCTACAACTGTTCCAAAAATCAAAAACACGACACCGAAAATTTTGGACATAAACTCCCCATAATTTTATATATCCTATGCCAAAACCTCAATTTCTCATGAATGAAATATGAAAAAAACAACAAAATATTTTCATGAAAAATTTGCTGTTCAAATGCATGATATTTGTCTTTATTTCGCTGGGGTTTTCAGCACTTTTTCCATATCCAATTTTTTCGTCACACACAAACATAACGTCCAAGCAAGCCACACAAATCAACAACTATCTTGAATGCGAAATGAAAAATCAAACAAACTTCCAAACAAAAATTCTCTCTCTTGATTGGAATGAAATTCAATATATTCTGCCAAGCCAATTTGAAATCATCGACCTTGAAAACGAAAATTTGTTTCATGCAGAATTTCTTGGCGGAATCAATCATGCTGACATAAAACCACTTGATGACAAAGAGGCAAATCTGAAACAAGAAATCCGCCCCGTTCTTGTCAAACTGTCTGAAAATGCATATCTACCTGCCAGTCTTTTTGCCTATCCTCATGGATTTGAAAGTCACATTTGCTTGCATTTCAAAAACAGCAAAACACATGGAACAAACAAAATTGACCAAACTCATCAAAAAACAATCAAAAATGCAACAAAACTTGGTGCAAAATACTTAAAAAAGCAATAAAAAAAGACTCAATCATGAGTCCTTTTTCTTACAAATTTCTGAAATTAAAACTTTTTATCGATTTTGATTTTTTTCCTGATGCAATTTTTTCTGTTGCAATTTTTTCATCAATTGCACTCAAAATTCTGCCGGTTTTTTCTTCAATTTCTTCTTTTGATACTCCACTTTCAGATAAAGCATTTTTTTTAATTTTTACACCTTTTTTTGCTGCACTGCTCAAAGCCAAAACTCCAGTTTCGTTAAATGCTCCATCTTTATCAACAAAATATGCACGAGAAAGTTGTCCAAAAAGATATGGTTTTTCTTCCAACAACTTCAATTGACGTTCAGAATACGCCCCATTGATGACAGGTCTGATATCTGCCTGTCTGATGTCGGATGTGTAATAGTTTATTCCATCATACAAATGAACCAAAGCCGGTCCTTCATGATATTCGTCAATTTCAACGAAGTCATACACACAATCCGTCACAAGCATTCCATCAGCGAAGAGTCCATATCTCCCAGTAGTTTTGTTTCGAATAAGTGCCACATTATGTTCTGTGTTTTCCCCATTTGATAAATATCTAATTTCCATTTTTTCTCTCCTATGGCAAGATTTTAACACAGAAAATTCAATGTGTCAATACTGAATTTTCAGTTTGACACGAAAACCAACAAAAAAAAGAAAAGTAAAACTCAAAAAAGACAATAAAAAAGACTGGAAGTATTTCCAGTCCTTTTTACTTAATCAAA
>CAYOEW010000009.1:0-25279 GCA_964403245.1 uncultured Lachnospiraceae bacterium | reverse complement strand
AAAAATGACATCATTTTGAAAGCGGAAACAAAAAATGCGAATATTTTCAACGAAATGAAAGCGATTTATGACGAAGTGAATCAATATGACATGCAACGCGCTGACGACATGAAGAGCCTTATCACAAACTTCAAACTCACAAGCGAAAGTGCTGTCTTTGCTGTGATTGGAGAACTCGAACTTCTTTTGAACAAACATCCAAGCAAACTTTTTGGATATGAGTCAATTGAAACAGAGAACTCAAAAAATTCACTTCTGAAAGCAACACATTTCTTGCAAGACGAAAACCTTTATTACACACAATATCAAGAAGCACTCAATTTCAACATTGCATCATATGAAACAACCGCATTCGACCATTCATATTTGATCATGTCAATAATTGGCTTCATGACAATCCTGTTTGGAATTTTCTGCGCATACAAACTTTTTGGACGCGACCGCAGAAACGGAAAAATGGATTTGATTTTGTCACAAAATGTCACTTTCAATCAAGTTTTTGCCGGAAAATTCATGGCAATCGTGATGTCAACGTCCTTTGTCTTGGCGGTCTATTCCGCAGTCACACTTGTTTGGGGATTGATTATGTTTGGCACTCTCCCAAACACAATTTTGGCGGTCTTTAACTTGACCACAACCTACACAATCTCTCCGTTCCTGTTTTGGCTTATCAAAATTGTCGGAATTGAACTTCAAGTGCTCTTTTACAGCATAATCACAATTTTCCTTATGAATTTGTCAAGAAAATTTGATTTCATGTTCTTTCTTTCAATCCTGATTTTCATCACTGCCACAATCTGCAACATCTTTCTTAATGGTCAGTTGTGGTATTGCATGTTGCCTTTCATCCATGCGGATGTCACATCCTTCCTTGGCGGAGCAACAATGGAAAGCGGTTTCTTGCGGACTTCGCTCTATACAAACGGAAACTTCTTCATTTCGCTTGTTTATTACATCGTCATTCTTTCGCTTGTATACAATTTCACAAAACAACTCTTCAAGAAAAACTAAAAACCGACAGACCACAAAATGTCGGTTTTTTAATAGTTAAAAAGTCGGACATTTTTCAAAAAGAGCAAAAAACAATAGTTAAAACCTGCAACAAATTTGAAAAACAACTCAAAACAAAACTTAAAAAGAAGCACAATTTTCAAATCAGCCTTTTCGAAAAACTTAAAAAAGTGGCTCAATCCCTTTATTTTTCAGGCGAAAAGAAATTTAAAATAACATCCATTTTTCAAAACTTACATTCGCAAAAACTTAAAAAGTGTGAGGAATTGTTAAAAAATTTTAACAATCTCCCATTTTTTCTTGCATTTCAACAACACTTTTTGTTAAAATGTTGCTATACGATTAAGGAGAAAAATATGAAATACAAAATTGTCACCGAAGCATCTGTGGATATGCCAAAAGAATTTGCGGAGGAAAACGACATCACAATTCTGCCTATTGAAGTGAACTTCAACGGAGAACTCTATCCTGAAGGCTTGCCAACTCATGAGTTCTATGAGAAACTTAAATTGGGAATCATCCCAAAAACAAGCCAGCCAAATCAATTCAAATTTGAAACAGCACTCACTCCATATGTCAACAAAGAAGATTGTTTTGTTTTGACAATTGTCATTTCGTCTGACCTTGCCGGCACAATCGCCCAAGCAAAAAATGCGGTTGAAAATTTGGGTATGAAAAATGTATATATCTGCGACTCACGTGTGACAACATGGGCTGAAGGTGCACTTATTATGGAACTTGTGAAATACATCAAATCACATCCAGATGCACAGCCACAAGAAGTGATCAACGAACTTGAACATCTCAAAGAGAGCGTTCGCCTTGTTGCAATCATTGGTGACCTTAAATATCTCAAAACTGGTGGCAGACTTTCTTCTGCTGGATACATCGCTGCAACAGCACTCAAAATCAAGCCAATCATCAATCTTGACGGCGGAAAAGTGAATAATGTTGCAAAGAAAATGGGTGAAAAAGCAAATGAGTTTATGGTTGAATGCGTAAACAAGCGCAACAAAGCATATCCAGTTTACTTTGGGCACTCTGAAAATCCGGGACTTATCAAAAAATTCCTTGACAAATATGCAACTCAAATTGATGTTGACCCAACAAACGTTGTCATCAACGACATTGGATGTGTGGTTGGGACTCACGTTGGTCCAAACTGCTACGGAATGGTTTATTTCATCTAAACCACACAAAAAACAATCAAAAAGGATGTCAAAACGCGACATCTTTTTTTATACAATACGATTTCCAAACGGTTTTATTCTGCTTGCGGAAATTTCAACATTAAACACAAATCTGTCCCCCACACGACGATATCTGACCACCAAATCATCGTCAAGCAAAAAGAAATTTCTTGCAATTGGCGTAATTTCGCACTTCAAAATTTCAGCAACTTGCTGTGGATTTGAAAATTTGTCTTTTACAAGCATTTCACTTATTCTATCCACATTTCACCTACACATGTTTTTTGATGTTTCTTTTGAAATATCCCAAAAGACCACGATATTTATATGTGCAATCAAAAATCTTTTTACTTCCGTTATGTATGTTTTCAGATAACAGAGTAAAAGCCCTTGCACTTTCGCCATCAACCATAATTCGACCTTCACAAGACATTTTTCCAACACCATCATCTTCGGGAATGACTCCAAAAAGTGGAATACCCATCGCCTTGACAATGTTTTCAATGTCCAGCATTTCCCCTGAAAGAAGAAGGTCACCGCGCATACGATTGATGACAAGCCCCTTGCTTTCAATGTTATATTCACTCAAAAGCCCCACAACCTTGTCAGCATCCCGCAAAGAAGACAGATGTGGAGTCACAACAATCAACGCCTCATTTGCTGGATAAACAGCCCTGTGAAACCCATTTTCAACACCGGCAGGACAATCAATCAAGATATAGTCAAACGAGTGGTCGATGATTTCCACAACATTTTTGATATGTTCGCCAGTGATTTTGCTGGAAGAATATGTGTGAGATGACGGCAAAAGATAGAGTGACGGATAGTTTGGGTCTTGCACCAATGCTTGTCTTACCCGACATTTGCCACTCACAACGTCCGTTATATCAAAAATAACCTGTTTTTCAAGACCCATGATGACATCAAGATTGTTAAGTCCAATGTCAACATCAAGCATTGCCACACGAAATCCCAATCTTGACAGATAGACGCCCAGATTTGCGCACACAGTCGTTTTTCCAACTCCACCCTTTCCGCTTGTGACCACGATTTTTCGAGCCATAATTTGCACCTCTGCACATATTATAAAATGCACAAAAAACAAAGAGCAAGCAAGAAAATGGCAAAAACGGTCGAAATATGGGTTTTTTGTGAGAAAACAAGTCCAAACTTAATGGCTTATCAAAACAGTCTTTTTTTAGGCATTTTTGTCAAATTTCGAACTCCAAAAAAATGGGATAAAAAACTTGAAAAACAAAAAAAAGAGGTTTCCCTCTTTTGTTATGTTTGAATAATCATTCAAGCGACACCAAGTAATAATATACAGGTTGTCCACCATCTGCAACAGTAACTTCACAGTCAGGATATTTTTCAGCAAGCGTCTCTTGAAGTTTGTTTGCTTCGTCTTCTCTGATGTCTTCACCATAGAAGAGAGTGATGTTCATCACAGAGTCGTCAAACATTGCTTCAATAAGTTTTTCAGTTGTTTCACTGACCAAACTTCCCTTTGCCAAAATTGCTTTGTTGTCCAAGCCAATGATTTCACCCTTTGTAAGATCAAATCCATCAACGTGTGTGTCACGAACAGCATATGTCACCGAGCCAGAACGAACACTTCTGATTGCTTCAAGCATTGCATTTTGGTTTTCTTCAACACTTGCGTCTGGATTGAATGCAATTGAAGCGGCAATTCCTTCTGGAACACTCTTTGTTGGGATGATAATCAAATTTTTGTTTGTGACATCGTTTGCTTGTTCAGCAGCAAGGACGATATTTTTGTTGTTTGGGAACACAAACACATTTCTTGCAGGAACTTTGTCAGCAGCAGAAGCAATATCTTCTGCGCTTGGGTTCATTGTTTGCCCACCAACGATGATTTCGTCAACAGTGAGTTCTCTGAAGATTTGAGCAAGTCCATCTCCTGGAGCAACAGCAATCATGCCGATTTCCTTGCTTTCTTCAACGGCTTGAGCCTTCTTTTTGAGTTCGCGGTTTTGTTCACGCATATTTTCAATTTTCAAGTTGAAAAGTTCACCAAGTTCAAGAGCGTATCCAAGGGCCTTGTTAGGTTCGTTTGTGTGAACATGGACCTTAACAAGCGACAAATCACCAATACAGATGACAGAATCGCCAATTTCCATGAGTTTTTCACGAAGTTTGTCAATGTCGGCTTCTGTTGTCTTTTTGAGCATGTTGATGATCATATATTCTGTGCAATATCCAAATTCGATGTCGCCCAAGTTGTTGATGTCAGCAATCACGTCATCAACAGTTTGAGGTTTGGTGTCGTCTTCAAAAACATATTCCAAATCTTCTTCGCCATTGATAAATCTGCAGAAGCCTGTGAAAATAACCAAAATTCCACGTCCACCCGAATCAACGACGCCAGCTTTTTTGAGCACAGGCAACATTTCAGGAGTTTGTTTCAAGATTTCTTCACCAGTTTCACAAACTTTTCTCAAGAAGATTTCGAAATCGTCATGTTTTTTTGCCAAAGCGACAGCATTTTCTGCCATAACGCGAATGACGGTCAAAATTGTGCCTTCTTTTGGTTTTGTGACAGCCTTATACGCGATTGTTGCGCCTTCCTGCATTGCTTTTGCGAAATCTTTTGTGGTGATTTCCTTACAGTTTTTTGTCACCGAGCAGAAGCCTTTGAAAATTTGGGAAGTGATGACACCACTGTTTCCTCTTGCGCCACGAAGAGCACCTTTTGAGAATGCTTCAGAAAGAGAAGTAAGGTCATTATTCATGCACTTGTTCACTTCTCCAACAGCGGACTTCATTGTCAAAAACATATTTGTTCCAGTATCCCCATCTGGCACTGGAAAAACGTTCAATGAATCCACATATTCTTTATTTTGTTCCAAAAGACTGACACCGGCAAGAATCATCTTGCGAAAGGTCGTTCCGTTAATTGATTTTTGCATTATTGTTTGCTCCTAAATTAAACACATACACCGACGACATGAACATTCACTGTGTCAACGATCATTCCAGTGAAGTTTTCGACGCTGTATTTTACAGATTTTTTAAGCGATTCAGCCACAGCACTGATTGACACACCGTATTTCAAAATGCAGTGAATATCAATGAAGATGCGGTTGTCGATGTGGCTTACAGTTATCCCCTTTGAGTATCTTTCTTTTTTGAAAAGTTCTCTTGCGCTGTCTTTGAAGTTTTTTGAAACGAGGTCAACAACTCCATAACAATCAAGAGCAACAAAACCAGCAACAGTGCGGATTGCATTGTCGCTGATTGAGATGTTTCCATAATAGTTATTTGTATCGACAGTCAAGGTTTTCCTCCAAGGTTTAAGGATATTCGCAACTATATAATACAACAAATGAGAAATTTTTACAAGCAAAATCCAATCAAAAACCAAAAAATTTTCAAAAACACAAAATATCATATCGTTTTGGCAAAATTTCTATGATAAAATATGTGCAAAATGGTTGATTTTTTTGTTTTAATGTGTTATTATAGTGCTCGGAAAATCAATTTAAGGAGAAAATCATGAGCAGAGTATGTGAAATATGCGGAAAAGGTAAATTGGACGGCAAAACAGTAAGTCACGCAAACAACAAAGCACCAAGAAAATATGATGTAAATTTGCAAGTTACTGAAATCGACGGCAAAAAGGTAAGAGCCTGCACAAAATGCATCAAAACAGCAAAAAAGAAATAAGATTTTTGATTTGAATGCACAAAGAGAGTTCTTGCTCTCTTTTTTTGTGCAATCTTTCAACAAAAAGCCGGTTTGGAATACATTTTCAAGAAAGACCATTTCCAAAACAAAAAACACCCCGTTTGGAGTGTTTTTTATTTTTGTTTTAATACGCAATTTTTACGCACTTTCGTCAGAACTTATCACACATAATTCTTGGTGGTCGCCCCAAGCGAGCGTCCTTCATTCATCGTCATTGAGAATCTCACACCATAGCAACTTGACATCCAAGTGGTCTTTTCTTTTCCATTTGCTGTTATGCGTGTCGCATTGTCAATTGTCACCATGTCACGCGTCCAATATTCACAGAACTGCGTGCAATCAATCCCAGCGAGAGCACAAACAAAATCGGTTGCATATGCCCTTCTGTCCGCAAGACAACTGTCAATTTCTTCAAGAGACACGGCAATCGGACCACACACATTATAATATTTATCTTTATAAACTTTATCTTGATGACTCGTTTCGCCAAGAACATCTGTGCAAACTCGTGCAACAACACCATTGTTCACATTTTGAATTCTTGATTCCAGATCTAAAGAATCTTCTTTTGTATTAGGTGTAGAAGTCACTGCGCATAAAGCTGATTCGGAAAAATAGAATAATTCTCTTGTTGGATTTGGTTCAAACACGCTCCATGTCAGAACCTTGTCGCTGACAACCAAAAATTCATTTTTTGTTTTTCCAATTTCAGACCACGCTTGCGGAGTGTTTGTGACGCCATATAGGCTGACTCTCCATCTGATTGGCTCAACCTTAAACCAATACGATTCCCCTTTTTCAAAATACATTCCTTTCAATTCGTTTTCATACATCAAATTCACTTTAACATCAGTCGTGGCAGTCCACATCGCATATTTGTTTCCGTCAATATAAACAAAGACATCTATATCTTTCATGCTTCCATCAGAAATCGAATAAACAATGTTATATTTCCACACAAGGTCATATCCATTCCCCACCACATCATCTGGGCTATATGAAATTCTTGAACTTGAAACAGAATTCAAAGTGTCATTCAAATCCCAAGCATATGATTGTGGATATTCCCCGTCTTCAAAGTAGAAATATTTGTCATTTTCGTCATATTTCAAATCAATTTGCTCTTGTCTTGAAATGAAGTGGACATACAAACAATAGGTCTTTGCTTCGGTTGGCGTGAATGTTGTGTCGTCTTCAGACATAATTCCAATGCTTTGAGTGACGCCAGCAAAAATATATCCATCATTTGCTTTTGGAGTGAAGGTCATCGCCTTGTTTAACAAAACTTTCAAGCTGTAAGTTTCCACATCGTTTAGATATGCTCCATAGTAAGTGCTTGAACCATGAAAAATTCCACTTGTGTCTGTATATTCCAAACTGTATGTTCCACCCTCTATGGACGGAGTTGAAGCCCCATCAGTTATCACTTTTATTTCAACATCAGCAGTGTTATCCTTCCAACGTGCATAAAATGTTGTTGAGAGTGATGATGTATCAATCACTGAAGAGAACACGGTGTTTGAATTAATTTGAGTTCCTGCGCCACTTGCAGATGTCCACCACCCATCAAAATTATATGCAGCCCCTTTATAAACATTAGACGGCAAACCATCGAATGTGTCTTTGTAGTGAATGACCTTCTGATACTGTGACGAAGAATATAACGACACCCAAGCATCATCAACCTTGAAAAATGCATTCCAACTGATGCTCATTGACGAAGTGGTAAATTGCACATAAAACTTATGTGAGCCAGCGGAAAGTGTCCCGAAGGAAAGTTGCATATGGTCACGCGTGGTGTCACAAACATACTCATATTCCCATGTTCCAAATTCTCCGTCAATATCCGAAAAACTCAAGGTTTGATTTGCTCCGTCACTTGAATCTGCAATCGTTCCAATTGTAAGACAAACTTCCCTTTCAGTCGTCAAAGCAAGTGAAACCACTCCCGCATAGGTTTTGTTTGCCGTTCCTGAATTATGAACACCAAAATATCCACGATAACCAGCAGTTGCTGTTGGATCTGTTGAAGGTGTGACATAAGTGAAACTTCCATATCCCGCAGATGCTGATGTTGCATCCCACGCTCCCCATTGTGAGCCCACAACAAATACTCCCGGAGAGTTACTTGTCGCCCCGCTGTAATCAAGTGTTGCAAGATATTCAATTTCATCCGTCCACGCCCAGTAATTGTAAATGGTTGTTGCCGAATCTGTGATCTGAAAGGACATTTCTGTTTCCGTTGAAGTTATTTCACCTTCATAACTCTTTTTCCAACCGCCCCATGTGTAACCTGTGTCGGTCGTGAATGAAAATCTCACAGATGCACCATACTCATAACGAAAAAGATATCGAGAAAATGTTCTTCCAAAATATGTCGCTGCAGATGTTGTATGCGAATATGATGCGCTATCATATGAAACCGCCCCCGCATTTTTGTCATAATACACATAAACATTGTATACCGTTTTTGCAGAGTAACAACTTATGCCTGAAAGAGTTGAGGTCATCTGCACACTGATTGTCTTCGATGTGTATGTCTTTGATGTTCCGTCAGAATATTTAATTGTCCACCCCTTGAAAGTTATTCCATCATCAACAGTTGCGGTCAAAGACAAATATCCGCCAATCAACTGATAAACTGTCTTTGTGACCGCTGTGGTCGAACCAGTTCCAATGTTAACTGATGTTGCTGTGTCCCCAAAACTGTAATGTTTGAAAGAACCTGTTGTGTAATTTCCAATGCTTACAGTGACATTCTTAAATCCATTTGCCACGCCTTGTGGAACAGCACCAAAGAATGGATATCCGCCGTTTATGTAACGATAACCTGTTACTTCAGAAGGCATCATCCAAGCAGTAGGTTGAAAAACCCATTCATATCCACCTTCACCATACAATTGCGAGCTTGCTGTATAATACCCCGAATCCATTGCATAACTTTCAGATGAAAAAGCAGAGCAGTTTTTCATTACTGATGGTGTTCCATCGCCACAAGCATCCCCAACAAACCTGCTAAACCATCGACAAGAATAAATCTTAATAAGACTTCCGACGCCACCAATGATTGCACCACAGTATTCTGCGCCGTTTCCATAAATGTTTGCCGAAACAAGACAAGACTTAACACCAGTCAAATACAATGCGCAACCGACAATTCCACCGGAAATCCCACATCCAACGCAATCATCTTGAGCCATAGTGTTTGGAAGAGAGCGATAATAACATGCACGAACAACTATTCGAGGCGTACTAATCCCTTGCGTAACAGTTATTTGTGGATTTCCTTCAGTCTGTCCGATAATTCCCCCACCAATATATGCAAACGAGTCAATTCGTCCAACAAAATAACTGTTTTCGACATACATACAAGCGTCATCCATATATTTGAGATATCCAATAAGTCCGCCAGAGCAACCATAAGTCAACTTCGCCGAAGAAATTCCAATTCGAAAATCAAGTTTGACAGAACACCAACTCATGATTGTTGTGTCATTGGTAAAAGTTGGTTCAAAATATCCAACCAACCCACCAATATAAACTGGACTGTCTGTTACTTTGATGTTTTTCAAATATAATGCATTTGACGCACTGCCAGTCGAGGTGTATATGTCAATCACTGAACAATTGGAAATTATTGTTCCGCCACCAGCATAAGCCACCAGGTTTCCATAATAAACAGTTCCAGAAGTGACACTCAATCCGCTTGACGCGATTGAAGGTTTCATCAAAATCACATTTTTGATTGTTGCGTCATATACGTTCGAAAAGAATCCACATTCATATCCCAAACTAGTCGACACAAATTGATTATATGTTATGCCTGATATGATATGACCATCACCATCAAAAGTTCCACTAAAGTCATTTCCGATTGGAACCCAATAGTGTGCTGACAAGTTTATGTCTTTGACAAGCGAAAAAGATTTGAGTCGCATTTGCCCAATATTGATTTGATATGCTGCATACGCCAATTGGTTTGCTGTTGCAATTAAATATGGGTTGTCAGACGAACCATCTCCACCAGCAAAAGTTGTTTGATGATATGATGTTGTATCCCAATATCCACTTGCGGTCGGTTCAGTCACCACCGATTCATCTTCATCTTGCACTTCGTTTTCAGTTTGTGGAGAGAGAAGTTCTTGTCCACAAAAAAGATAGGTCCCACCACAAAGAAGTGAGATTCCAGCGACCAAAACAAGCAAAAAAGACAGAATTTTTCTCATACCCCCCGCTTTGTTTTAAGCCAAAAACAAAGCGACGACATACTCATGTTCTTTAAGATATTATACATAATTTAATCGCTTTTACAAAGTAAAAAAGGACAAAAAATCAAATTTTTCGCCTTTTTTCGCAATTTCAAAACATATTTATCAAAATTTCATAATTCTCACACGTTCAAGTCGCGCAAAATCGCACAAAAATGTGTTCCATATAAACTTCACTCTAAATCCAATTTTTGATTTTTTGAAGTGTAGAACTGCGTTCGGCGAGAAAAATCAAAAATCACCAACAGCGGAGGGAGATTGGGACGGGGAACCGAATTTTTAGCGGTTAGTCGCAAGACGTGTCCGCGTCAAAAATTTGGTGCCTCCCCAGGTTTTTCGCCCTACCCTACATTAAATATCTGTTTCACTCTGTTTTGTTTGTCAACGCTGAAGCCCTGCATAATTCCATCCTGTGACACCTTGATTGCGACCCCATATTTTGCCATTGTGGTTGTTGCAGCAAGACGTCCACCGCCTTGACTTCCAGCTTCAATTTTAATGATTGCCCCAACAGCGATGATTGTCCCGTCATGGTCAACAATTGTTGCGCCGTCAACTGAAGTCATTTCTTCAACAAGTTTGCGGTCAAGTTCGAAGAGTTTTTTGCCATTGATAATCTTTCTGATTGCCATTGTTTTTGTGATTTTGTTTTTGTTAAGAAAGTCCTCATATGACAAACTGAACTTGTCAACCACCGCCTTTGCATTTGGCAAGTTGTAAAGTTTTTCTGCCTCTTCAAGTTCAATTTGTTTCTTCATATCAAAATGTTCTTCAGAGATGATGTCTGCAACATCGATATGATTAAGCGCATCCAGCGTTTTATCCTTGTTGATGTAAACAATACACGCGCCTTTGTATGCAAACGAGCAGTCAAGCGCGGTGTTATATATTGCGCGTCTGATTTGCTTTGCGGTGTAGGAAACATTGTTGTAAAGCAATCTGATGATTTCTTCATGGGAATATACACACCAATTGCCATTTCTCTTTGCAAAAATAAGTTGACGAGCGTAGAAAATCAATATGTCACCACGTTCGGTCAGAACAATTCCAACACGTTTGTCGTTGCAAACTCTCGACAACCTGTCATAGATATAAGGCGAAATTGTCGAAACAGACTTTGGGTTTTTCAGGTTCATATATCCCAAAAACATCCCCGATTTGTCAAATTCAGCAAAAGACGAAACTCCGTCCGTAAAGAGTGCGAAGAAATCTTTGTTCAGCACATCTGAAAAGTGGACAGGATTGACATGGTCAGCATTCTGCCCCAAATTAACCAAAATTCCAAGACGAACAGTCGTCCCTTCATATGTTCGCGATGACCACGCTTCAAGGGCGGAAATAATTCCCAAAATTGTTTCAGATCCAGTGTCCGTCAAACTTTCAACAAGGGCTTTTTCAATCGCAACCTGATGAAGTTTTGAAACATACATTCTTTCTTCAATTCCAGAGCCCGAAATTTCGTTGATTTCATGGATGATTGAACGCAAAAGGTTTACTTCAAACGACTTAAAGGCCTGTCCACGCTTCAAAATGATACGATAGTCATCCAATTTGGATGGTTTTAACAAAATTGAGTTATGTTTTCCAAGCGCAACTTCCAAATCTCTTGAAGAAGATTCCATTTCGCCGGCAAGATATGAGCCCGTAAAGAGTGGAACAATCAATTTTCCAACAATGTTATAAAACTCCTCTTTTTCCATACCCCACCCCCAAAGAAAGAAAACCAAAAGTTATTGAACAATATATAATTATATTAAGTAAAATTCAGAAAGTTTGTCAAGTGTTTTTTTGACAATTTTTGAGAAATTTTCAAAAAAATTATCTGTCATTTTCAAATTCATTTTTAATGATTTTTAAAGTCTTGTTTTCAATGCGAGAAATGTATGAACGAGAAATCCCCAGGGCATCCGCAACCTCCTTTTGCGTCAGCGCTTTTTCACAGTCAATGCCATATCGGAGTTTGATGACTTTTTGTTCTCGCTCATCCAGTTTTTCACGAATAATCCGCTTGATTTTTTGCATAACCAAACTTGTTTCAACTTGCGAAAAAATTTCATCATCATCCGATGAAAGAACATCCTTCAATTCCAAATCTTTGTCATCATCATTGTTGCACGTCAGACTTGACAGCGAAACAACATTTTTGTGCTTCTTGTTTGCGCGAATAAGCATCAAAATTTCATTGTTAATACACCTTGCCGCATAGGTTGAAAGTTGAACATTTTTGCCATAATCAAAAGAGTCAACCGCTTTGATAAGTCCAATTGTTCCAACAGACAAAAGGTCATCCACTTCCAAAGAATTTGTGTATTTTTTGACAATATGCGCCACAAGTCGAAGGTTGTGAGAAATCAACACATCCCGCGCCTTCATGTCACCATTTTTCATTTTTTCAAACTGCTCCTTTTCTTCTTCGGGCGAAAGCGGTTTTGGAAAACCTTGTGCGGTGTTGATATAGTTTGTAAACATGCAAATGCGACTGAAAAAATATGCAAAACTTTCAAAAATCATAAAAACTCCCTATGGAAATTTATATGTTGAAAAATGTCGTATTTTGCGATTTTGTCAAAAATATGTCCAAGTTCCAAATTGAAAAACAAACAAAACTCAAACAAAAAAAGAGCATTTTTGCTCTTTAAATTTTGTTTTTAAAAAATTTCAAACTATTGCGTATAACACAATATGTTGTGTAGTATGCATTGCATACTACCGCACATCTAGAACAATTCGTCCACAAATTCTTTTGGGTCAAAAAGTTCAATATCTTGCAATCCTTCACCAGTTCCCACAAAAACAACAGGAAGTTTGTATTCTTTTTCAATTGCAATAATCACTCCACCTTTTGCTGTTCCGTCAAGTTTCGTCAGAACAATTCCATCAATTTTTGCATACTCCGAAAACGCGCCAATTTGTGACAAAGCATTCTGTCCTGTCGTTGCATCAAGCACAATGAAATTATATTGATTTGCTTCTGGAAATTCTCTGTTTTCAATTTTTTCAATCTTTTGAAGTTCTGCCATCAAATTGGTTTTTGTGTGAAGTCTTCCGGCAGTATCCACCAAAAGCACATCAGTTTTGTTTGCTTTTGCAGACGAAATTCCATCAAACACAACAGCCCCTGCGTCAGCACCTTCGCTGTGTTTGATAATTCTTGTTTTTGTGCGATTTGCCCATTCGTTAAGTTGTGATGAAGCAGCCGCCCTGAATGTGTCACCAGCCACAAGTGTCACCGACTTTCCTTGATCCTTGAAATACCCTGCAAGTTTTCCAATTGTGGTTGTTTTTCCAACCCCATTCACACCAATGATTGTGATGATTGCCGGAAACTCAATTTCAAGTTTTGGAGCGTCAGAAAAGTATCCTTCAATAATTTCCTTGAGAAGCGCTTTTACGCCTTCTGCAGAGCGAATTTTGCGGTTTCTGGCTTCGAAACGAACTTCTTCAACAATTTCCATTGAAGCCTTGACACCAATGTCACAAGAAATAAGAATGTCTTCCAAGTCGTCAAACAATTCGTCATCAACTTCTCCATGTGACAAGAGAGAGTCGATTTTTCTTGCAAATGCTTCTTTGGTCTTTTTGAGTGCACTACCAATTTTCTTGAAAAATCCCATGACTTTCTCCTTTAATTTCCTTGTTCTGCTTGTTTGATTGCTTCAGCAAGTTTGACAGAAACAATCTTTGAAACACCCTTTTCTTCCATTGTGACACCATACAAACTGTCAGAAAGTTCCATTGTAGGTTTTCTGTGTGTGATGACAATAAATTGAGTTGTTGAAGAAAGTTTCTTCAAATACATTGCAAATCTTTCAATATTTGCGTCGTCAAGAGCCGCTTCAATTTCGTCCAAAAGAGAGAATGGAAGTGGTTTTAAACGCAAAATTGCAAACAAAAGTGCAATCGCGGTCAAAGTCTTTTCTCCACCACTCAACAACGACAATTTGTTTGCCGCCTTTCCTGGAAGTTGAACCATAATTTCAACGCCTGCTTCAAGTGGGTCTTCGGCTTCAGTAAGTTCAAGTCTTGCATTTCCACCGCCAAACAATTCTCTGAATACAACTTTGAAACTGTCGTTAATTTTGTTAAATTCATCATTGAACTTTGTCAACATTTCGTTTGAAAGGTCCTTAATGATTTTTATCAAATCTTCTTCCGCCTTTTTCAAGTCATCGGACTGCGTGGTCATGTCGTTATAGCGTTCCAAAAGTGTTGAAACATCTTCAATGGCATGAACATTGACATATCCAAGAGCGGAAATATCTTTTTTCAACTTGTTAATTGCAATCAGCGCTTCCTTAATTTCAAAATCAGGACGTCTGAATTCCAAACAACCGTTGTATGTCAAACTGTATTCTTCATAGATACGTTCTTGCATTTGTTCAAGTTCTGTGTCAACTTTTGTAAGGTTGTTTTCTTCCCTAAATTTCTTGTCGTTAGCCTTTGCAATTTCTTCCATTGCAACAGTCTTATCTTCGTCCAATTTTTTGATGTTTGCAGAGATTTCAACCTTGCTGTTTTCAAGATTTTCTCTGTCGCGTCTGATTTTTTGAAGCTTATCCTTTGCCTCGGAAGGTTTTGCATTTTCAATCTGCTGTCTGATCATATCTTCCGCGCTGGCAATAAACTTTTCGTTTTCTTCCAAATGAACTTTCAAAGAATGGATGTTTGACTCTTGTCTGTCGCGTTCCAAAAGAATGCGGTTAATTTCATCATCAAGAGCCTTAATTTTCTCTTCACATGACGCAATTTCAACCTTGACAGTGGTCATATTTGACACAATTTCATCACGTTGTTCACGCAAAACTCCATATCTTTCCTGTTTTTGTTTTGCAAGAGTGTCGGCGTCTTCCTTGTTTCCACTCAACGCATTTTGAACAAGACTGCTTTGTGACAAATCTTGAGCGATAAGTTTCAATTTGTTGCAAACGGTAACAAGTTCCATTTCGCTGTTCTTTTTCTCATCTTCAAGTTCAGCAAGATCGGATGAAAGTCCATCCAATTTTTCCTGTTCTTTTGCAAGGCGAACTTCCAGCATCCCTTTACGCTCTGCCAGTTTCTTTTCGTTTGATTTTGAAGCATTAAGGTCAACTTTGAAATAGTCAATCTTGTTCTTCAAAGCATATTCCTGTTCTGCAAGACTGTCAAGTTCATTTGCAAGAGTTTCAATCTCTCTTTGTCTTGAAATAAGGTTTACAATTTCATTCTTTTTGCTTCCGCCGGTCAGTGAACCTTGTGTGCTTACAACATCACCTTCCAAAGTTACAATTTTAAACGAAAAACCATTATCTCTGGCAAGGTCAACAGCCGTTGCAAGTGTGTCAACAATCACCGTTCCACCCAGAAGGTTTGAAATGACATTGTCGATTTGTTTGTCATATGAAATAAGTTTGCTTGCAATCCCAAAAACGCCCTTGCGTCCAGCAATTGCCCTTGCATCCATGTCGCGTCTTCTCATGCTTGAAATTGGCAAGAAAGTCGCGCGTCCAAATTTGTTTTCTTTGAGATATGAAATCAAATCTTTTGCGCCATTTTCGTTGTAGGTCACAATGTTTTGCACAGCATTGCCGAGTGCAACTTCAATCGCTGTTTCATATTGTGCCGGAACAGAAATAAGTGATGCCAAAACGCCCACCATTTTGCTTTTTACGGCTGAATTTTTCTCACTTTCCTTCAAAATCTTCTTGACGCTGTATGCATATCCTTCATATTCCGCTTGCATTTCAGTCAAGAGTTTTTTGCGGTTCTCATAGACTTTGATTTGTGTGGACAAATTTGCCTTCTCATTTTCAAGGTCGGAAAGGGTTTTTGTTCCAACAAAAATGCTTCCAGCAAGTTCTTCATTTTCAGCCTTAACCTTCTGATATTCCGAATTTGCTTCATCAATCGTCTTCTTTGCCTGTTCAAACAATGTGTTTGCAACCTGCAATTTTGTCTCAATATCCTTGAGATTTTTTTCCAAATTTGCTTTGTTTTGCAGAAGCAAATTCTTTTCTGCTTCAAGTCTTGAAACATTACTCTTGACATCTGACAAAGAGCCAAGTGCTTCAATCATTTTTTGTTGAGATTGCCCTGCTTCTGTTTCACTCAACGCCATTTCATCCACAATTTCAAGATGTTTGTTTGAAAGGTCTTCATATGTGCGGTTCAAAATGGCAAGTTTTTCCTTCAAAGACTCATATTCCGCCGTCTTCGTGCTCTCTTGTTCGTTGCAATTTTCAATCACAAGATTTGCATTTGTAATATCCAAATTGATGCGGTCATTTTCTTTGTGAGTGAAGTTAATTCTCTCACGCGCAACCTTTGTTTCCCCTTCTTGTTTTTCAAGTTCAACGGTCAAATTCAAAAGTTGTTCATTCAAATTTGCAATTTGCTTGTCATATGCCGACAAGTCATCCATTTGCTTTGCATATTCTCTTGTAATGCGGTCAAGGTCGTTTTGTCTTGCATTCAATTCCTCGACAATCGCATTCATTTTTTGCTTAATTTGTTCCTTGACAACATTTGCATTTTCATATTGAAAAACATAGGCATTAACTTCCAAATCTTTAAGTTGCCCCTTATATTCCAAATATTTCTTCGCATCTTCTGCCTGTTTTTTAAGTGGTCCCATTTGACGCTCAATTTCTGTGCGAATATCATCAATTCTCACCAAATTGTCGCGTGTTCTTTCAAGTTTTCTCTCTGCTTCATCCTTTCTCGACTTAAATTTTGCAACGCCGGCGGCTTCTTCAAACATCGTTCTGCGTTCTTCCGGTTTTTCATCAACAATTTCGCTGACTTTCCCCTGTCCGATGACAGAATATCCATTTTTACCAATCCCGCTGTCAAACAAAAGGTCTGTGATATCTCTCAAACGGCAAGTGTTTTTGTTGATTTGATATTCACTTTCACCCGAGCGATAGAGTTTTCTTGTGATGGAAAGTTCGTCATATGCAATGTTAAAAAATCTGTCTGTATTGTCAAAAGTCAGAGTAACTTCACAATAAGACAAACTCTTTCTCTTTTCCGTCCCCTTGAAGATGACGTCCTGCATGTTATCACCACGCAAAGACTTAGCGCTTTGTTCTCCAAGCACCCAGCGAATCGCGTCTGAAACGTTACTTTTTCCACATCCGTTTGGTCCAACAATCGCTGTGAAACCGCCGTTAAATTCAATAACGGTTCGGTCAGCAAACGATTTAAAACCAATCATCTCAATTTTCTTAAAATACATAATTCCACCTTATCAGTTTTCGAACAGTTTTTGAAGTGCAACATATGCACAATTCTGTTCTGCTTTGGTTTTGTCTTTTCCATATCCCTTTGCAATCAGGTCTTCATCCATGAAGAATTTTGCTTCAAAATAGTCTTCCACTTTGACTGTTTCATATTTCATCGAGCACTTAAAATTTGCTTGAATAAGTTCTTGAAGTTGGGATTTATAGTTGTCATCCTTTGTGTCCTCAAAATCTGAAATATGAAGTTTTTCGATAACAAATTTTTTCGCAGTATCCATGTCGCTGTCAAGATATATCCCCGCAATTAACGACTCAATGATGTCACCTTTGATTGATGTTGTCACGCCGTCACTCAAACTTTTGCTTGCAATGACATGTTCTGTCAAATTCATTTCGTCAAAACATTCAGCCAAATGCGGTTCTGAAACATAGTGCGCGCGAAGGACAGTAAGTTCTCCTTCCTTCTTCGAGCAGTGCGTAAACAAATATTCCGCAACAACGAAATTCAAAATTGAATCTCCCAAAAATTCAAGACGTTGATAGTTATCTTTTGATTTTGACGGATGAGTCAGCGCTCGCGTAAGAAGTGTTTTGTCCTTAAAATGATAGTCAATTTTTTCTTCAATCATTGGCGTTCTCCATTTTTTCGGTCATTTGCCCAACAAGTTCTTCAATTTTTGGGATAAGTCCATTTTCATGAAGTTTTTTTACCTGCAAAATCGTGTTGCAAATCACTTCTCTTTTTGCAGTTCCATGCGTTTTCACAACAAGTTTTTTACAACCCAAAAATGGTGCTCCACCAAACTTGTTGATGTCCATTTTCGCTTTTATCCCCTTAAATTTCCCCATCATCAAAGCACCAATTGACGCAAAAATGTTCTTTTTTGCTTCCTTTTTGATGAGTTTTGACATTCCGCTTGCAACTCCCTCAACGCTTTTGAGAAGGACATTCCCAGCAAATCCGTCTGCAACAATAACATCCACATTTCCGGACATCACATCACGCGCTTCAACGTTTCCAACAAAATTGATTGGAAGTTTTTGCATGAGCGGATAGGTCGTTTTTGTAAGTTCATTTCCCTTATGCTCTTCCGCGCCATTGTTCAAAAGTGCAATTTTTGGATTGTCACTGTGGTTCATCGCTTTGCAGTAAGCCGAAGCCATAATCGCAAAATGCAATAAATGTTCACTTTTGCAATCAACATTTGCCCCACTGTCACAAATCATGACACTTTTTCCATCCTCAACACAAGGCAAAATTGGACAAAGTGCAGGGCGAGAAATTCCTTTAATACGCCCAATTTTCATGATTGCACCAGTAAGCACTGCACCAGTGCTTCCAGCAGAAACAAGTCCAACAACATCTTCATTTTCTTTCAAAATATCAAATGCGCGAACCAAAGATGAGTCTTTTTTCTGTCTGATTGCAAGAGTTGGAGATTCATTGTTTGAAATCACGTCATTTGCTTCAACAATTTCAATTCTCTCAACATTTTCGCCAAGAATTTCAGTGATTTTTTCTTTGTTTCCAGTCAAAATGACCGTCAAGTCTTTCTGATTTTTGACCGCAAGTTTTGCTCCTTCGACAACTTCCAAAGGTGCGAAATCGCCACCAAAAGCATCCACAACAATTTTCATATCATTCTCCTACAAACAAATATAACAAAAAACAGCCCCAAAAGTCAAAAGAATACGGGCAAAAACGCATAAAAAAATCTCTTCCGCTTTGGGAAGAGATTTCAATTTTTGAAAAATTAGTTTTTCTTCTTTTTATCTTCAACAACTGTCTTGTTTTTGTATGTCCCACAATTTTTGCAAACAGCGTGTGGTGCTTTGAGTTCATGACATTTTGGGCATTCAACAAGTGTTGGAGCTTCTGCTTTGAAATTTGCAGAATTTCTGGTATTTCTTCTTTCTTTTGAAACCTTATGCTTTGGAACAGCCATTTTAATTCTCCTTTTGCGTCATATTTTAAGAAAAACGACTTTGAAATCGCATATTTCTTACATTTTGCTCATTCATTTTAACTTAAAGAGCAAATTTTGTCAAGTGTTTTTGAATTATTCAAACAAAAAACATCAAAAAAGATGTTTTTTATCATTTTCGAAAACAAAAATCTTATTTTCTCAATCCTTCAACAATATTTTTCGTATCTCTTGCCATCATGAGTTCTTCGTTTGTTGGGATAACAAAAATCTTTACTTTTGAAGAATCAGCGGAAATTTCTTGAACTTCCCCGCGTTTGAAATTGTCGTTTTTGTTTTTGTCCAAAACAATTCCAAGTTCATCCAAATCGCAGATGATTTTTTCTCTTTCAAGTGGTCCGTTTTCACCAACTCCGCCTGTAAACACGATTGCGTCAACATGTCCCAGCACTGCCAAATAGCTTCCAATAAACTTTCTTGCACTGTAACAAACCATGTCCATTGCAAGTTGACAACGAGCATTTCCCTCTGCGGATTTTTCTTCCATAACACGCATATCACTGTCTACGCCAGAAATTCCGAGCATTCCGCATTTCTTGTTGAGATATGTGATGACTTCTTGAACAGTCATATTTTTCTTTTCGCAAAGAGTTTCAACAACTGATGGGTCAACATCCCCGCTTCGAGTTCCCATAACAAGTCCTTGAAGTGGAGTAAGTCCCATTGTGGTGTCAACACTCTTGCCATTTTTGACTGCTGTTATGCTTGAACCATTTCCGATGTGAGCAACAATGATGTTGAGGTCTTCTTTGTTCTTTCCCAAAACTTTTGCAGTTTCTTGAGTGATGAATTTGTGGCTTGTGCCATGGAAACCAAACTTTCTGATGTTATATTTTTTTGCATCATCATAGTCAATTCCATACATATATGCCTTTTCTGGCATTGTTGCGTGAAATGCTGTGTCAAAAACAGCAACTTGTGGTTTTGTTGGCATAATTGACTGACAAGCACGAATAACAGCAATGTTTGCTGGCATATGAAGTGGTCCAAATGGAACAAGGCTGTCCAATTTTTTGAGAACTTCGTCTGTCACCAAAACAGAGTCATTATAGATTGTTCCACCATGGAGCACACGGTGACCAACAGCACCAATTTCATCCAAACTTGAAATCACTCCATATTCTTTGTTTGTCAAAATTTCAAAAAGTTTTTGAAGGGCTTTTTCGTGATTATCTGCCCCTTCAAAAGTCATTGACTGTCCATTGTGTTTATATCCAATAAATGGTTTTGAAAGTCCAATTCTCTCACAATTTCCTTTTGCAATCACACTTTCGTTTTCCATATCAATAACTTGATATTTAAGTGAACTGCTCCCTGCATTTACAACCAAAATTTTCATTTTTCTTCTCCTTTTTCTTTTTTATTTTCACATTGAAGTGCTGTGATTGCGCTCAACACAACAATATCTTGCACACTGCAACCGCGTGACAAGTCGTTGACTGGTTTTTTAAGCCCCTGCAAAATTGGTCCAACGGCGTTAAGTCCGCCGACATATTGCATTGCTTTATATGCAATGTTTCCCGCTTCCAAACTTGGAAAAACAAGCACATTTGCATTTCCTTTGAGTGGACTTTCTGGTGCTTTGACTTTTGCAACGCTTTCAATCATTGCTGAATCAAACTGCAACTCTCCGTCACAAACAACATTCTTTTCTTTTTTCTTAAACTTCTCAAAAGCTTCTCGAACCTTGTCAACCTGCTCACTTTTTGCACTTCCTTTTGTGGAATATGACAAAAACGCAACGCGAGGTTCAAGTCCAAAAGATTCTGCACTTCTCACACTTTGACAAGCAATGCTTGTGAGTGTTTCTGCATCAGGATTTTCAAGCACAGCACAATCCGAAAGCAAAATCGCCTGATTTTTCAAAAACTTGTTTTTTCCATAAAGCAAAAAGCATGATGAAACTTTTTCGTTCTTCTTTTTTGACTTGATGATTTGAAGAGCCGGTCTGATTGTTGTTGCAGTTGTTCCTTCCGCCCCAGCGACCATTCCGTCAGCATATCCACACTCAACAAGAAGAGTTGCAAAATAATATGGGTCTTTTTCAAGGTCATCTGCTTCTTCCAAAGTCATTCCCTTATCCTTTCTCTTTTCATAGAGAGTTTTGACAAGTTTTTCTCTGTCTGGGAAGGTCACAGGATTGACGATGTCAAATTGTTCAAAACACTTATCACGCAGAATAAGTGCACTGGCATCTCCCACAAGCAAAACTTTGACAATTCCTTTTTTTTGCAAGATTTTGACCGCTTCCACAGTTCTGTCCGAAAAGGACACTTCAGGGAAAACGATTGTTTTTTGTTTTTTCTTGGCACTATCAATCAATTTGTCAATTTTAAACATAATCTATCCTTCTATTTTCAAATTTGAAAAAATATTATATTCATAAGAAATAACACTTTTATTATATATGTCCAAGCCTTTGAAAGTCAAATAAAATTGGGGGATAAATTGAAAAGTTTGCAAGCACTGACCAAAACAACCACAACAATTCTCGTTTTCTTTTTTCTTGCATGTATGATTTCACAACCGGCACGCTTTTTGTCTTGTTCTCTTGACGGAATAACCGCATGGGCATTCAATGTCCTTCCTTGCGTTTTACCCTTCATGTTTTTCACGCGTGTTTTGTCTTCTTTGGATGTCATTCCATCACTCACCCGCCCATTTGCGCCAATCACAAAACGGCTCTTTAAAACTCCGTCAATTTCAATCTATGCATTTTGTATGGCAATTCTTTCTGGCTACCCTGTCGGGTCAAAATTGGTCGCCGACCTTTATCTTCAAGGAAAAATCTCTCAAGAAGACGCCTTCAAGATGACTTCTTTCTGTTCGACATCTGGTCCAATGTTCATTATTGGCGCGGTCGGGATTGGAATGTTCAAAAGCACAAAGATTGGATATATTTTGTTCGCAAGTCATGTGCTGGGCGCAATTCTCAACGGAATTTTGTTTCGAAATTTCAAACTCAAATCAAACACCACTCTCAAAGAAGATGTTTCAAAAGAAAAACAACAAAAAAACGACATTTCTGAAATCATCCTTTCTTCCACCCTTTCAATTCTGTCAGTTGGATGCATAATCACAATTTTTTTCATCATAATTGAGTGCTTCTCCCCAATTTTGTCGCTTCTTCCCGAAAATTTACACTTCTTTTTTGAAGGAATAATTGAAATCACAAAGGGTTGCATGTCACTTTCCACAATCAAAAATCAATTTCTTGCCACAACTCTCTGCTCTTTTGTGATAGGTTTTGGTGGAATTTCAACAATTTTACAGTCGTTGACAATGCTGACAAAAACAAAAATGCCTGTCAAACTTTTTGTTATCCAAAAAATCTGCCACGCATCTTTTTCCGCTCTTATCACCATTATTTTGTTGATTTTGTGATTTTTGAAACTTTAAAACTCATCCATTAAGTTTCAAAATTTCTTCTCTTGCAAGACAATCGCAACGATTGTTCATTTCATTGTCGCTGTGCCCTTTGACTTTGACAAACTCAACATTCAATTTCTCTTTTGCCTGCAACAATCTCTGCCAAAGGTCTTTGTTTGAAACTTCACTTTTCCCACTTGTTTTCCAGCCAAGTTTTTGCCAATTGTCAATCCAACCCTGATTGAATGCGTTGACAACATATGCGCTGTCGCTGTAAACCTTGACATCATGACCTTCTTTGACATTTTCAAGTCCAACAATCACAGCCATAAGTTCCATACGGTTGTTTGTTGTGAGATTTTCGCCACCAGAAAGCACCTTTTCGTTGCCTTTGTATGACAATATGCATGCCCAACCACCCGCACCAGGATTTCCGGAGCAAGCACCGTCAGTATAGAGCACAACAGATGATGAATCGTCAATTACACCCTTTTTCTCTTCTTCAAACTTCAAGAAATTGCACACTTCTTGAAGTTCATAACCAGACGTTCCAAGATTTTGGAAAACATGCTTCCCATCATCAAATTTTCGTGGCAAAATGTGAAAATGCATATGAAAAACGGATTGTTCTGCCGCTTTTCCAGTCGCATTTATGATGTTAAATCCATCAAATCCGCAATCTTTGACATAGTGATTTCCAACTTTTTTGCAAGTTTCAATCACACGAGAAAGTGTGGTATTGTCGCAAGTGGAAACACTCTCATAATGTCTTTTCGGAATGACAAGCGTATGTCCACAGATGTCATTTGAAATATCCAAAAAAGCCAAGCAAAAATCATCTTCATAAATTTTGTAACAAGGCATTTCACCCGCAAGAATTTTACAAAAAATGCAATCTTTCATTTTCTTCTCCTTTTTTAAAACAACCCACTGATTTCGCCATTTTCAGCGATTGACATGTTCAAATAGTTTGAATTTTTTCCAAGTCCGGGCATCAAAAGCATGTTTCCAGCAATCGCAACAATCATCTTTGCCCCACTTCTGATTTCGATGTCACTCACAACAAATTCAAACCCCTGCGGAGCACCCAAAAGTTTTGGATTATCTGAAAAAGAGAACTGTGTTTTTGCAACATTAACAAAGAAGTCATCAAAACCCATCTTTTTTGCGAGTTCAATTTTTTCTTCTGCACTTTGCAGATATTTCACACTTCCCGCGCCATAAATTTTGTGAGCAATCTTTTCGATTTTTGTCTTTATATCATCCGACATATCGTAACAATATTCAAAATTCGATTTTTTATTGCAAAGAGAAACAACTTCCTTTGCCAAATCAACACACCCTTCGCCACCACGCGTAAATGCATCACAAACACACACTTTGACATCCTGCTTTTCACAAAGATTTTTCAAAAGTTCGACATCTTCCGGCAGGTCATCCGAATGTCTGTTGAGTGCAACAACAAGTGGAAGTTTATATACATTTTTCAGGTTTTCAATGTGTTTCTTAATGTTTTCAAAACCTTTTTTCAGGTCGCCTTCGCCATGTTCTTTTGCAACCTTGCAAACAACAACCAAAACGACAGCATCCGGAACTTTACCACCCAAAAGACGTGTTTTGATATCCAAAAATTTTTCTCCGCCAAGGTCACTTCCAAATCCCGCTTCTGTCACACAATAATCCGCATGTGAAATTGCGTATTTTGTGGCAACAACACTGTTGCATCCATGTGCAATGTTTGCAAACGGACCAAGGTGTACAAGTGCAGGATTGCCGTCCAATGTTTGAACAAGATTTGGCTTGATTGCTTCTTTCAAAAGCAATGTCATAGACTCCTGCGCATGCAAATCACGAGCAAAAACCGGTTGCCCCTTTTTGTTTAAAGCAACCAAAATATTCCCCAAATTGTTTTTGAGAGATGTCAAGTTTTCACTCAAACACAAAATTGCCATAACCTCACTTGCGGCAGTGATATTAAACCCCGTTTCAATTTGTTGGTCGTTGATTTTGTATAAAATCTGACGAAGACTCCTGTCATTTATATCCAAACATCTCTTAAAGAAGATTTTGTTTGTGTCAATTTCAAGGGCATTGCCTTGAAAAATGTGGTTGTCGATGATTGACGCAAGAAGGTTGTTTGCTTGAGAAATTGCGTGAAAATCACCCGTAAAATGCAGGTTAATCTCATCCGAAGGCGTAATACTTGCCTTTCCGCCACCAGTTGCACCACCTTTAATCCCAAAGACAGGACCCATTGAAGGCTCACGCAAGGCAAGAAGAGTCTTTCTCTTCAAACTGTTCATCGCGTCAGCAAGACCAATTGAAATTGTCGTTTTTCCAATTCCAGTTTTGTTTGATGTCATTGCAGTGACAAGCACAAGTTTGCCGTTTTTGTCTCCAACGGAATAATCGACCTTTGCCATATTTTCTCCATATGGCAATATGTTTTTAATTCCAAATTTTTTTGCTATTTCTTTGATATCTTTCATGGCAAGATTATATCACAGCCAAAGCAAATTAACAAACAAAAA
>CAYOEW010000008.1:0-30454 GCA_964403245.1 uncultured Lachnospiraceae bacterium | reverse complement strand
AGCGGAGTAAGTTGTTTTTTTTGAGTTTCAATTTTGTCAAATACAGGTGTGCGATTTTCTTGCACCTCAAAAACTTCAACAGTTTTTGACTTGACAAGAGCAGAGAGTGGAGCGTATCCAAACTCATTTGAAATTTCTGAAAATTTTTCCTGTCCAACTTCTTGCAAATGACAAATAATTTCCAATTGTTTCTTTGCTCTTGACGAAGGCAAAACAAAATTTTCGGCAAGTTTGACATATCTGACAACCAGTTCTTTCACTTTGTCCGTTCTCATTTCGCTTGGAAGAAAGAGTCTTAAACAACTTGCAAGTTTGAGATGCAGTTTGTCTGCCATATGAAACATCAAATTGAGCATTTCAGGTTTGATTACAGCAAAATTTTCAATTTTCCTGATGATTGGTTTGATTTTCTTTTCATCAAATTCGGTTTTGTCGTCAAGTGCAACAATAAATCCTTGCAAGACGCGAGAGCCAAAAGGAACAATCACACGTTCCCCAACTTCCACTTGCAAATCTTCTGGGACTTTGTATTCAAACACTCTGTCAAGTGCTTTTGCGTCTTGGTCAATGATTATTTTTGCAAACAAAACCTTCTCCTTCAAAAAAATGATAAAAACAACTTAAAACAAAAATTCCACTGCTTTTACAGTGGAATTATATCACAAATTTTTCTTTCAATCAATCAATTATGTCGCTTGGTTTCACATTTCCTTCATAAATTTCATCAAGGGCAATGCTGATTGATTTTTTGTCAGCAGTTGCAAGTTCTGCTCTGCGTGTTGTTTCAATCTCTTTTGCTCTCTTTGAAGCAATGACAGAAAGAACATATTTGTTTCCATTTGCCTTTTTTGCAAGTTCGTCAATAGGTGGTTCAATCATCATAACAATCAATCTCCTTAAATAAATCATGTCAATTCTATCACACAAATCCAAAAAAGTAAAGTCTTTTAAGGAAAAATCTCTCAAAAACCAAGTGAAATCAGAATTGCGCGATTGACTTCTTTCATTTTTCGTTCGTCAATTGTTGTGATTTTTTCTTTAAGGCGACGCTTGTCAAGAGTTCGGATTTGTTCCAAAAGAACAACTGAATTCTTCGGCAAATGATAGGTTTCGGATGCAAGTTCAATGTGCGTTGGCAATTTCGCCTTTGAGAGTTGGCTTGTGATTGCCGAAACAATGACTGTCGGAGAATATTTGTTCCCCACATCATTTTGTATGACCAAAACAGGACGAATTCCACCTTGCTCACTCCCAACAACAGGACTGAGATCGGCAAAATATATTTCTCCCCTTTTAATCAAATTTTCCATCAAACCTTCCAACAAATTTGTTTTCATCAACAAGGTCAGCATATGTCAAATCGGACAAATCAACGCTTTCCATGTTTTGAAAATCAGAAAGAGTCACCCCTTTCATTCTCATTTTATGTTTTTTGCCAAAGTTTGTTAAAATGACATAGTCTTCAAGAGAGCCAAACTCACTTTCGATTTTTTTAATCCTTTCAACAACAGAAAAAAAGGCATTTTCTTTCATAATTTTTCTCCAGTTCTTCAAAATTTACACAACTATTTTTTGTAGCATGAAAATTTTTATTCATTCGTAAAAAAAGCCACGGACTTTTCCATGGCTCAACAAACAATTTTTCTTTATTTAATCAAAACAACCGCCCCAACAATGCTTTTTTGATGCGAAAGTGAAACTTCAATCTCGCTCGCTCCACTTTCTTTAAAAATCTCCAAAGCACGCCCATGAAGTTTGATGAAAGGTGCTCCACTCTGCTTGTGACAAAGTTCAATTTCCTTGAAAGAGATTTCTTCTCCGCCAGTGCAAAGAGCCTTGTAACACGCTTCTTTCACAGACCAAAGCGATGCGACTTTTTCCTTGAAAACATGCTTGAAACGATTTATGTAGGCAATTTCGTTTTCAAGTGCAATTTTTTCAAGCAATTTTTCAGCATCTTTAATTCTTTCAACTTCTTGAAGGTCAAATCCAATCATCTTTTTCTCCTTTGTAAGCGGTTTTTGTTGCTTGTTGTGCCACAGAATAATCATATCCTTTTTGCACCAAGTGAGCAACGCATTTTTGATAGCATTTTGCATCATTTTGACGATTTTTAACGAATTTTTCAGCAATCACAATCGCTTTTTCAAGTTCAGCTTCATCATCGACATTTTCAAGCAAATTATCGACAATTTCTGCGCTTATCCCCTTCTGTTTCAACTTGAAAGCAATGGCACGTTTTCCTTTTGAAGCGGTCATGCTGTCGAAATAGTTTTTTGCAAACTTTTCGTCATCAACAAAACCATAATCACGCATTTTTTCGATTGTTTTGTCAATTGTGAAATGTGAAAAATTCTTCTTTTTGAGATAATCTCTGACAGTTTTTTCGCTTGCAACATATTTTTCCATATATGTCACTGCCATATCAAAAGAAACTCGCTCGTCATTTTCGTTTTTGATTTGCAAAAACTCTTCTTCGTCCACTTCTTGACCCGTTTTGATGGAATATTTTGCCAAAATTTCATCAAAAAAAATGCCAAACCACCTTTCATCGACATAAAGATTATATTTGTTTGTATTCCCAATTTGTTTGATTTTTGTGATTTGCATTTTTTCTCCAAATCTCCTATGAAAGCACAAGCGATGTTGTTTTTGTGTATGCCCGAACAAGTCCACCAGCGCCCAATTTAATCCCGCCAAAATATCTGACAACAAACACGCAAACATCCGTCATTCCCTTCTTTTGAAGGACTGACAAAATCGGTCTGCCAGCAGTTCCGCCCGGCTCTCCGTCATCCACCGCTTTTTCCAAAAAAGGAGATTTAAGGCTGTATGCATAACATATATGTGTGGCTTTTTTATGCTCGTTTTTGAGTTCTTTCAACGCACATGACACATCTTCTGCCGTCTTGCACGAAAAAAGATAACCGATGAATTTCGATTTTTTTTCAACATATTCAATTTTGTTTTTAAGTTCTGTCAAAGATTCACCTGTCACTCAATTTCAACTTTGATGAATGATTTCTTGCCCTTTTTGACAAGTGCTCCACCTTCAAATTTTTCCGCTTCCAACATAATCGAAAAATCTGACACTTTTTCACCTTTAAAACTGATTGCTCCGCCCTGAATCAATCTTCTTGCTTCACTTTTTGATGGCGCAAGGTTGATTTTGAAAAGAAGGTCACAGATGTTGATTGGACATTCATTTTTTGTCAGTTTCACAACAGGCGCATCATCTCCGCCTTGTGAGAAAAGATTTTCGCTCATTTTTTGTGCAAGAATTGCATCATCTTCGCCACGAACAAATTTTGTTATCTCAAAAGAGAGTGTTTTCTTTGCTTGAACAATGTCCTTTGCAATCATATTTTTCACTTCATCCATTGGCACATCTGTGAAAAGTGCAAACATCATCTCAACGCAAGCGTCTGGGGTTTGATATACGCCTTGATAGAAATCATATGCAGAAATCTTGTCGCGGTCAATCCAAATTGCTCCCCTTTCTGTCTTTCCCATCTTTTTCCCTTCAGGCGTCAAAAGAAGTGGGTTTGTTGCACCAATCAAATTCACATTTGTTCCATTGACAAAGTTGAGCTTGCGTTGAAGTTCAGTTCCCGCAACAATGTTTCCCCATTGGTCCTGACCGCCATATTGCAACACACAGCCATATTTTTTGTGCAAATATACAAAATCATATGCTTGCATGAGCATATATCCCATTTCAAAGAAAGTCAGCCCGCCTTCTTCAAGTCGAGATGCATAAATATCGTTTGAAAGCATTTTGTTGACATTGAAATGCACGCCAACATCACGCATGAAGTCAAGATAGTCATATCCATTAAACCAATCAGCGTTGTTGACAATTATGGCAGGATTTTCGCCGTCAAAATCCAAAAACACTTTGAGAGTATTCTTGATTTTTTCAATATTGTTGTTGATGTCTTCTTTTGAAAGAAGTTTACGCATTTCCTGTTTGCCACTTGGGTCACCAATTCCAGCAGTTGCTCCGCCCATCAAAAGCACAACCTTGTGTCCCGCTTGTTGAAAACGACGCAAAATGCAATATGGCACACAATGCCCAATATGCAAACTGTCTGCTGTCGGGTCAGTTCCTTCATACAAAGTGACCGGCTCTCCGCTTTGAAGAAGTTTTTTCAAGCCTTCTTCGTCAGTGCACTGATACAAAAGTCCCCTTTCTTTCAAAATATCATAAAGTTTTGTGTTAATCATCTTACAAACTCCTTAATTTGTTTGATTTTAGCACAAAAAATCACGCACTGTCAAACATATCACTCAACATATCAGTCCCACTTTGTTTGACTTTTTCATAATAATTTATATACAATAAAGTTGTGGAGGACTTAATATGAAAAACAATACAGTTGACCAATGCGTCATCCTTTTGGCAGGAAAAGGGGTAAGATTTCTGCCAGCAACAAAAGTCATGGCAAAAGAACTTTTCCCAGTCGAAAACAAACCAATTCTTCTCTATCATTTGAGTGAAGCATACAGAAGTGGAATCAAAAGAGTTTGGCTTGTGATTTCAAAAGAAAAAGAATATATCAAAGATTTTGTAAAACACAACTCATCTTTGGAAGAGAGTGTTGCAAAAAGTTCAATTCCGCACGTTTTGGATGAACTCAACGAAATCATTGACAATATGCAAATTGATTTCATATATCAAGGCAATCTGACAGGAACTGCCGGTGCTCTTATGTCTGCAAAAGAATGGACACAAAACAAACCTTTCGTGCTTATGTTTGGGGACGATTTAAGACGCGAACCAAAGGGCGAAAAACCTGTGATTAAGCAGATGATTGATATTTATGAAAAAACCCACAAGTCAATTATGGGAACAAAATTCACTCCGCTTGAAAAAGTTCCATCATATTCTTCAATCGTGATTGGAAACAAAGTTTGTGAGCGTTGCTTTGAAATTTCAGATATTGTTGAAAAACCAGAAATTCCACCTTCAAACTATATTGGTCTTTCTCCAATTCTTCTCACCCCTGACGTCTTTGATGAAATCGGAAAATGCAAACCACTCAAAAACAATGAAATTTGCTTGACGGACGCGATAAGATTTCTTGCACAAAAAGGCAAAGCGGTGTGCTATGATTTCAATGCAAAATACTTTGATTGCGGAAACAAATTGGACTACATCAAATGTAACATTGATTTTGCGCTTCATGATGAAACAATTGCAGATGATTTGAGAGAATGGCTCAAAACAATCTAAAAAACACAAAAAATGCTTGAAAAATAAGCAAAATTTCCAGAAAAAACAAACTTTTTTTGTAAGAAAAATCACATTTTTTGATAATGAATATTTTTCTCAATCCTGCACATCATAAGATTTGGGAGGAGAAAAATGGAAAAATTCAGATCCGGTCAGACCGTTCCAATGTCATGCAACTATAAAGCATATGACGAAGACGGAAACAGTCATGACGAAGAAAAAACTTATCTCGAAAAAGGTGACAGATTTCCACCAACTCAACATGAAGGCTCATTTTGGGTTATGGATATGAGAAACGAAAAACACAGAGAAAAATAAAGGGCAACCCCCTTTATTTTTTCATAAAAAAATCACCCTGTCCGTTGGTGATTTTTTTAAAATTTTAAGTCGTTTTCAGCAAAGTTTATTTCCCGTCATTCATATACAAAATTCCAAGCGTATATTCCCCGCAATGACTTGTGATTGTTCCACCTGCTGTGGTGTGATAAATCTCTTTGAACCCTTTCTGTTTCAACGCTTCTGTTGCCGCAGCAATCATCCCTTCGGTCGCGGTTGTGTAGGTCACAAAAGCAACATCAAGGTCAGGTGTGTTAAACTCTTCAATTGTATCTTTGCAGTAATTTGCAATGACGCTGTCCATATTTCCACGATATTTGCGGTGAACTTCCATTTTCCCATTTTTCAAAATGATTTGTGGACGAATTTTCATCAAGTTTGCGCCAAAATATGAAAGTGCTGAACATCTTCCACCCTTGTAAAGATAGTCAAGTTTTTTGATGACAAAACTTGCTTGAACGCTTGGGACACGTTCTTCACATTTTTTGGAAATTTCTTCCGCATCAGCGCCAGCAAGGGCAAGTTTTCTGGCATAAATTGCCAAAAGCGCAATTCCTGTTGAAAGTGACAATGAGTCAACAACAAAAACATTCTTCATGCTTTTTGCAACATTTTTTGCATTTGAACAAGCGCTTGAGATTTGGGATGAAAGACAAAAATGCACAACAGCATCATATTCCTTCAAAAGCCCCTCAAAGTGTGAGCGATATTGTTGTTCGTTGATTGCCGATGTCTTTGGCAACTTTTTGTTTTGTTCAACAAACTCAAAAATGTCTGTTGGAGAAACTTCTTCTCCATCTTTGAGTTCTTTGTCACCCAAAATCACCATAAATGGCAAAGTTTTTATATCATATTTTTCCAAAATTTCTTTTGAAAGGTCAATTGTGCTTTCTGCAGAAACTGCTATTTTCATTTTTCCTCCTTCGCTTGACAAGATTTGATTATTGCCACAACTTTCAAAATCGCGTATGCAAACATGAATATTGCACCACCCAAATATACAAAATCAAGTCCCGGTCTGATGACCGCCAAGAAAATCATTCCACCAACACTCAAAAAATCAACAACTGCTGTGAAAATTACAAGCCCTTTTGACTTTGACAGTGTTGTTTTGATTGTTTTGATGCTCAAAACCGCATTACATATGGCAAGCACACCAAAAACGCCGAGTTCTGCAATCACAAACGGAAGAATTGCAAACAATCCCAATGCTTCGGCAGAATTTTCCGACTTGTCCGCAAAATGTTGTGAATAAAACACAAAGAAATAGACAATTGAAGCAATCAAAATCAAGGACGCAACAATCCCCAAAATGCCAATCACAAAATCAAGTTTTGATTTGTTTCTTGTGTTGATGTCGTTGGTTTTCTCCATATTCATTTCCCTTTTTAAATAATTATATTTCAAAAGTTGATTATATTATAACATATAAATTTTAACTCGCAAACAAAAAAATGGAAAATTTCAAATTTATTTTGCAAGTTTTTGTTTTTGTGCTAAACTTAAACAAAAAGGAGAATTTTATGAGCAAAAGTCAAAAAATCACTCTATCAATTGTTTTCACACTTTTTGTTTTGGTTTTCGCCGTGCTGACAATTTGGTATTTCGGCGGAAATTATGACGAATTTTACGCAATCGCAACCCAAGAATTTGCAATTCCGGGACTTTCAGAAGGCTTCACTCCGCAGGGAATTGCATATGACAACAAAACAAGCAGGTTTCTGATTTGCGGATACATGAAAAATGGTTCGGCGTCAAGAATTTATGTCATCAACAACAAGAAAACTGAAAAATATTTCACTCTTGCTCTTGACGGAAAAGCCTACAACGGTCACGCCGGCGGAATTGCCACAAATGGCGTCAAAGTTTGGATAAGCGGTGATGGACAAGTTCATTGTTTCAATTTTGCAGACATTGACAATGTCCAAAACACTGAAATTATTGACATCCAAAGTTCATTTAATTCACAAAATGGTGCAGATTTTGTCACAGTTGAAGATGCATATCTTTGGGTTGGAGAATTTCATCGCAATGGAAAATATGACACCCCAAAAAGCCACACAATCGAAACTCCAAGCAAAAAAACAAACAAAGCAGTAAGTTTCAAATATGTCATCGACAACGAACAAGACACTGGCATCACAGAAAACAACACTCCAATCGCAGCCCTTTCCACTCCATCTCTTGTTCAGGGAATGGTCGTTCATGGAAACAAAGTTGTCATCTCAACATCATATTCCCTTCCTGACAGCCACATATACACATATGAAATTGACACAAATGCAAGCGTCACTGAAACTTTTGAATTTGATGAAACCACCATCCCACTTTACGTTTTGGATGACAAGGATTTGAAAAACGATTTGACTGCTCCATGCATGAGTGAAGAAATTGTTTATGCAAAAGGCAAAGTGTATGTTCTCTTTGAAAGCGCTTGTCAAAAATATAATCTTTTCACACGCGAACAACTCCGAAATGTTTACAGTTTCAAAATTTAAATTTTTAATAAAAAATGCAAAAAAATCAGATAAAATCACACATTTTTTAACAAAAATTAAACTTTTTTAAGTTTTTAACAAAAATAAAAAATCCCAGATTTCAACCTAGGATTTTTTTATTACTGAAAGTTTGAAGCAAGTTGGAACATCGTCCACTCTAACTTTTTCACTGATCGCAACACCCGCAATCACCAAAACTTCATTTCCAACTGCAAGCACAGGAATGAAATCTCGAAGTCTGACAGGAATTTTTTTGTCAATAAGGAAGGATTTAAGTTTCTTTGTTCCACCACCAAATTTTTCAAAAACATCACCATCTTCACGATATCTCCAACGCGCTTCTTTTGGAACTTTGCGATAATCAAAATAAAGCGAGCCATCTTCCAAATTCATCTTTTCTGTTTTGATTCTTTTGACAGAAAGAGTTCCAAATTTTGCAACTTCAAACTCTTCACATTTGAGAGTTTTTGAAAGGTTTGGTTTTTCAACATGATTATTTTCAAAAGTCAGATAGTCATATTCTTTTGAAACCGAAACATCAAAAGGAAGTTTGATTTTTTTGCCATTTTCAAGGTTCACAGCCAAATCTCTTATGCTTTCAATATGTTTTCTCTCAATGTCTTTTTTCACGCCAATAAGTTCAAGTGCCTTAAAGACAATGCGGGCATAAAGAGCGCTTGACCCATAAAAATAACTGCATGGCATCTGCACAACTTTGTTGTCAACAATAAGCGCGTTTGTGTCAAGTTGAGATTTGATATAGTCATCATCATCACAAATTGCGTTGGCAAAATTGTTGATTGCTTCAATTGCATTTGGCCATTTTTTCAAAATTTCCTTCATCACAACATTGCGAACAAAATTGCGTGCATATGAAGTGTCCTGGTTTGATGAATCTTCCACAAATTCGATGTTGTTGATTGAGGAATATTCTTCAATTTCTGCCTTCGAAACTGGGAGCATTGGACGGATGTAAATTTTGTCTCTGACAGGTTCCATTCCCCTTGCACCCGCGACCCCACAGCCACGGAAAATATGCATCAAAATTGTTTCCGCTTGGTCACTTTGATGATGAGCCAAAGCAATTTTGTCAACGATATCTTTTTTTACCAATGCATCAAAAACACCATATCTTCCATCACGCGCTGCCGTTTCAATGCTCAATTTTTTTTCTCTTGCAATCTTTGGAGAATCAATTGTGAATTTGTATACTCTCACTCCCATTTCACGACATTTTTGCAAAACAAAACGTGCTTCGTCATCACTCTCTTCTCTGATGCCATGATTGATGTGAATGGCAACAACGTCAATATCCAAATCTTCTTTGTGAGCGTTCAAAAAGTGTAAAAGACACATGGAATCAATTCCACCACTGACACCAACACCGATGACTTGCCCTGCTTTTATGAGTTTGTGTTTTTTGATAAAATCCAAAATCTTTTCCATGATTATTCCCTTAAAAATTCATCAAATAGTATATATTAAAATTTTTTAAAATTCAATAGATTTTAAGAAAAAATCATATTTTTTGCAATTTTTTTGCGTTTTTTCGCATATTTTTGATATTTTTTGATATTTATCAATTTTTATTTTTTAAAAATCCAAAATCTTAACCACCAAAACTGTCATGTCATCAACCGCATATCCGTTGTTGCAAGCAAGTGCTCTTTCAAGAATTTCATCTGCAAATTCTTGTGGATTTTTTGTTTTGATTGACCTTATGCAATCAAGAAGTTCGTCCTGTGTTTGAAAACTGTCTGCAATCCCATCGGAGAACATAATAATGAAATTTTTGCTCTCAATGACATGTTTTTTGACAAGTGGTTGAACGTCCTGAACAATTCCAATTGGCAATGCCCCAGTTTGCACAATTTCACATTTTTCATCACTCAAAATGACTGAATTTGGCGATGCCATTTTGATGAAATCAACAATTCCGTTTTTCTCATCAACAACACACAAATCAAGTGCACTGAAAATTTCTTCTTTGTGGAGATTAAGAAGTTTGTTTACTGTTGACAAAATGATTTCGTTGTCAAAGCCGGCCTTATAAAAATTCTCAACAAGACTGATTGCAAGTTCACTCGTCCTTTCAGCTTTTTCCCCGCTCCCCATTCCATCACTTATTCCAAAAAGAATTTTGTCGCCGTCCAGTTTGATGACGCTGTATGTGTCACCGCTGACTTTTGACCCATTTTTTGTCTTTTGACTTATTCCAAAAAGACAATCATATTTTGGCGCAGTTTTCAAATTCACCACACTATATCCCGGACGCGTTGACGGAAAACTTTCATATATTGCCATTTTGCACCCACACACTTTGCTGACAACATCCGCAATTCTCATTTTCTCATCATCACCCGTTTTTACAACAACTGACACTTGCATCGTCCAAACATCTTTCTCAAAAACGACCGCGTCAATGCATATGATGTTGTAATATGTCAACTCATCCAAAATTTTGTTTTCTCGAACAGTGTCAAAAGAAATGTTGCTGTCAACTTCTTTTGCAAGCCCGCCCATGACAAGCGAAATTCCAAGAAGTTGGTCGGCGATGACAAGTTTGCTTGTGTCAACATCCTTAATCATCCCCATATATTTTTTGTATTGTGCGGTGAGTGTGTTTATACTCCCCAAAATTGAATTGGTTTGTTTGCAACGCGATGTGAGATATGATGGAATGTCAAGAAGAGTTGTGCGCCCTTTTTCATATGCAATTGTGATAAGTTCGTCAAACACCTGCTTTGTGTTTTGCGCAAACGTTCGGTGACAATGATTTCTTTCCGGACAGAAAGAACAAATTTTGTCGCAAATTTCCTGTTGCAACATCTCTTTCACTTGGTCAAGAGTCATCCCACTTTTTAACATGTTGCGATATATCAAATTCATATCATTGAAAATCTCGCTCAAATTTCCAAGTCGTCTGTGTAAAAGTTCGCGATTGCGATTTACAACATTTTTCATTGCAAGTCTGTCTTTTGACAGATTGAAAACGACCGCAATCTCCCCCAAAAATGATTTTGGAATGACAAGAAACACAATTGACGAAATTGCCACTGGCAAAATTTCAACAACACCGAATGAATAATATAATTTGAAATATAGTCCCGCGACAATTTCAACACAAACAAGCGCAATTATCATGAAAATTCGTTGTCTTTTTTTGAACAGCAAAATTGCAAGTGCCCACAAAACAAATGGCGCAACAAAAATCGGATTGTTTGTTGCAATCAGCGTTCCAACCCCAGAAATTGATGCAACAAGCAGGGTGAGAACAGGTGTCGCACAAAATCCAAAAATCAAAAGAGTGAAACTTACAAACAATTTCAAAAAACTGAAATTTCCAATATTCATCACAACAAGACCACTTGAAAATGTCGCAATAATTGAAAAAAGCGAAATTATTTCAAGATTTGTTAGTTTGTTTGTAAACCCGCGAATTATGATTGCTTCAAACACATTTATGCAAGCATACATGAAAAGCACACCCAAAAGCAAATTTGCCACGCAGAGCAGTGGATGTAATCCACCCAAGATGTCAAAGACGATATTTGCAGTCTGCCCCAAAAGTGCAAAAATCACAAATTCAAATTTTCTCATGTTCTTTTTGCACAAAATATGCAAAAAATAAGGAACAATAAGACAAAAAATGCAAACCAAAAGACATATTGCAAATTCCATTGTTGGACTGAAAAGTATGCCGGCACTTATGTAAGCAGGAACAATCAACCATACTTTTTGATTTGCCCACGCAAGTGCAAAGAGCATTCCAAAAGCAAACGGAAAAATGACAAAATTTACGCTTGCATTAAAAAGCAGATAAAAAACACCAAAAAACAGCGCAAATTTCACAAAAAACATCAAATATTTATTTATTTTTAATTTCATTTTCACTCCCGCTTTGATTTTAACTCAATATAAAAAGAAAAAGAGAATGAAAAAATGCCAAAAAATGTATGTTTTTGGCGATTTTTGTCAAAAAATAAATTTACATCTTGAAATATGTGTAAATTCCGCAAAAAATATAGTAGCAAAAGTTGTTGATATATTCCTGATTTGATAACAACTTCTCTTCTTCTGGATTTGACAAAAATCCACATTCAATCAAAATACTTGGATTGTTTGTGCAATTTAAAATGTAATAATCTCCAATTTTTGCAGTTTTTTTCGCATATTCGACATTTTTTGAAAGAATTTCTGAAACATTTTGAGCAAGTTCTTTTCCACTTTCAGAATTTTCTGCATAAAAAACATTTGCTCCACGCACTTGACTGTTTGGAAAACTGTTCATATGAATACTGACAACAACATCTGGTTTTGCATCTTCAATTATTTCCTTTCTTTTTTCCATTTCACTCTTTTTTTTGTTTGACGCAAGCGGGTTGTAAAGTCCATTCATATCGCTTCGCGTCAAAACAACTTTGCAACCAAACTCTTCACATATTTTTTTGAGTGCAAGACTGTATTTCAAATTAAGTTCACTTTCCGTTATGGTGTTGCCAACCGCTCCGCCATCCTTCCCACCATGCCCCGCATCAATGACAATTGTGTATTGAGTTAACGGAATTATGCTTGCCTTGATTGGAAAGTATGTTATACAAAACACACAAATCACAAGAATAGTTAACAAGACAGCAGTTATTGATTTTCTATTTTTCATCAAAATATTTTATTAAAAAAAATAAATAGAAATGCAAAAAGTTGACAATTTTACACAAAAAGTGATTAAATTGAAATATGAAAAAACTTTTTGCACTTTTTCTTATATGTTTTTGTCTTTTTCCATTTTGCGGGATAAATTTTGCCAGCGCATCGGAAAAAACTTTTGTTGTCAACGCAAATTCTGTAAATGTTTTTGAATCCCCTTCTTTTTCAAGTGACATCATCTGTTCTTTGTCATACAAAACTGCAGTTTCTCTTGAAATGGAAAGTTCTTCGCCAAAGATTTATCAAAACGAAGGGTTTGAGTTTTTTAAACTTATTGGAAATGTTGAAGGATATGTTTTGTCAGATTTAATTTCACAAGAAGGTGAAACAATTGCTTCAATTCCAAACTACAACGCAAAACTCAACTCATCCTGCAAAGTCTTTGAGTTGGTTGACAGTGATTATGTTGAAACGGAAATCACGCTTGAACGCAACACACAAATTTTTCTTTATCAAGGTTATAACAAAAAATTGGATTACACAGCAATTGCATTTGAGCATGAAAACAAGGTGATTTATGCATATGTTCAAACAAAATTCATCTCTCCAAACGGCATAAATCCACTTCTCATCACCTGTGTGACGCTGATTTTGGCTGTTTTGGGCATCATTTTCGCTTGGATTTTCATGAAAAAAAGCAAAATTAAAAAAATAAATGGCACAAAAAATTGAAATTGCAGATTTTTTGACATAAAATCTTCACAAAAGGAGATTTTTATGACAGAATATGACAAACTTAAAGACGAATTGGAAAATTTGAGAATTCAGGTTGAAGACCTTGAAAAACAACTCTCAATTTCTTCGGGCAACACAAATTCAGGCTCTGATGACAACACTGGAAATTCAGATGGTGCAGGTGAAAGTGGTTCGACTGGTTCTTTGTCCGATGATGAATGGGTGACCGTTTATGACATGGACAGCACAGACGAAACAATCAATCTGGGACTTACAAGCGGAATTTGTGGCTCATACGGAACTGTAAGCGGGATTCCTGATTTGACGGAATATAACGCAATGAGAATCAGATTTCGTGCCGATGACACAGTGAATTATTATTATTTTGATATTTCCGTCAAAGATGTCAACTTCGGAATGAGAATGTTGGTAACAAACACAACTTCCACCGCTTTGGTCGGAGCAAGTGCCCATTTGGTGACAAACACAGATTCAATTGGATTTTTCGTTGGAAATTTCACAATGACAGAATTCTTTTCAAAAAAATATTGCAGTATCACCGATTTGAAAAACACCCCAAAATATTATTACATCAGCAAGGTTGATGTAAGAAAGCGTGCTCTGTTATGACACGCTTTTTTTAACTATATTTTGATTTTGGTTCTTTTTTTCAGAAAATCCAAAATTCGATGTTCATACATCACTCCATCTTGCGCATAGGCAAGTCCATGCCCCGCCCCTTCAACGACATACTTTTCACGAAGTCCATTTGGAGCGGAATCATAAAGATTTTGCATATTCTCAATCGGAACAAGAGAGTCATCTTTTCCGTGAATAAACAAAATTGGCACGCTCGAATTTTTTACACACTTTGTGGCATCAATTTGCATGACATCCAGTTCATAAACTCGCTTCGAAAAACTGTAAAGATGTTTTTTGAGAATTTTGCCAAAAACACCAAACTTTTTTAACACATGAGAAATCTGTTTATCCCCATTTGCATATGCACAATCTGAAATAATTGCCAACACATTTGACAATTTTTCACCAGATGCATGACAAACAGCAGTTGCACCCATTGAAAGCCCAAAAAGAAGAAAATTTTCGCCGTATTTTTTCTCATCAAGATGTTCAATCCACTTCAAAATGTCAAGTCGGTCAAGATATCCAAATCCAATACAATCGCCTTCGCTGTTTCCATGCCCACGATTTTCAACAGCAAGAATGTTGAAATTTTTTTGCATAAAAAATTGGCAATATGTTTGCATTTCAAGATATGTGCCACCAAATCCGTGAACAACAATGACCGTGTTTTGCGAGTGATTGTCAAAATAATGCCCAACAAGTTTCAACCCATCAAAACTTTGGATATGAATTGTCTTAAACTTGAATTTATCCCACCAACACAGGTCAATCTTGTGTTGTTTGATTTGTTTGTCAATTCCCTTCTTCATCGCCCGATCTTGAAGATTTTTTCGCGAAAAAACCAAATTAAAAAGAATTTTTCCAACGATAAGATAATACAAAAGCCCAACAAAAATCAAGGCTATCAGCGAAATTGAAATCCACGCAAAAATTTTCATTTTTTCTCCTATTCCAAAATTGCCTTGATTGGCTCGCCAGTGACTGCATCCTGACAAGTTAACCAATATCCAAACCCCTGCATATTCTCTTTGTCAAGTGGCAACCAGATTGGGTATCCTGAAAGTTCCTTTGGGGGTTCTTGCTCAAAAACTGCTGGGACGCCATAGCACACATATTTAATGTTGTCGTCATCATCATAGAGCATCCCAAAAACATAAAAATCGCCGTCATCTTCATATTCGACCTTAACAAATTTTGATGAAGGAATGAGATTTTGCAAATTGCTTTCAATCGGATTATTTTCAAAAAGTTTGTTGATTTGTGGCATAAGTTTGTCAATGAAAACAACTTCATTTTCCTCTTGTTTTTCTTCGCTTTTTTTCTCCTCAACTTCCTCCACTTGTTTTGTTTGGATTTTTTGTTTTTCAGAATTTTCGAAAAAATATTTTTTATATACACACTTTGCACAATCTCTTTTGCAAAGTGCCTCGTCAATGTCTTTTTCAATCTGTTCTTTCTCTTCATCTTCAAAATCAACGCCATGTTTGTCAAGAACAGTTTGCACATTTTGTTTGGAATGATTTTCGGAGATTTCAGAAATTATGCTGGCATAAATCTCATCATCACTTCCTTCACTTGAACCAAAAAGCACAGGTTTTGCAACAGCGTTTTGAAAATTCACAACCGCGCAAGAAAATTTGGATGGGATTTGTTTTATGTCAATAAAAAATTCATAAAGCATCGGACCTTTGTAGGTCAGCCCCGCTTTATAAACTTTTTGGTCGACATAAAATCCCAAAGATGAAATTCCATCAAGTGGATATGAAAAATTATATAATCTCAACGTTCCGCGAACGCCAATTTCGTCTTCTTCCAAAGATAACACTGCTTTTTTGTTGCTGTTTGACAATGTGTCAGAAAGCACAACACTTTTTCTTCTCAACATAAATCGCCTCACCATATTCAATTCTATTTTACAGTTTAACAATTTATGCAGGAAGAAAACAGATGATGAATTTTGACGAATAAGAACTATTTTTGTGCTTTAAGTTTGCTTTCAACAAATTTCACAATATTTTTGACTGTGAACCCTGATTTTGTGAGCAAATCTTGATTGTCTGAATCCCCAACAAAATTTTCAAGTTCAAACATCACTCCGTTTTTCCCGAGCACTCTCAACCATTTGCTGTCGTTTGACAATTCGATTGAAACCACAAGGTCAGCGTCTTTGCTGATGGTTTTGTTTTTGTATGCCAAAGGTTGTTTCTCAAACAATTCAATTGATGGCATGGAAACAACATTGACTTGATGTTTCTTTCGAAGTTCGCTGGCAACCTTCTTTGCAAGTTCCACTTCCGCCCCGCTTGCAACAAGCACAATATTTGGTTTTGCAGATGTGTTTTCAAGCAAATATCCACCACAGAGAGCACCTTCAAAAGATGTTTCTGGAATTGATGAAATTTTGTGATTTGAAAGAGCGAACGTAACAGGATTATATCCCTTCACACAGCAGGAATATCCCGCAACAAGTTCTTTAAGGTCACATGGACGGAAAACAATGTTTCCAACAATCGAACGAAGTTGTCCAATTTGTTCAATTGGTGCTTGAGTAATGCCTTCATAGTCATGCGTAAAGAACGACATAACAGGAAGTTTCATTCCACTTCTGCTTTTGATTGCTGGAAGACAATATGGCGCATATGCGAGCAAAGTGCTGTCAAAAGATATGAAATCTTCATAAAGAGCAATTCCATTGCAAATTGCGGACATTGTGTGTTGGCGAACACCAAAATGGATGTTCTTTCCACGTCTGTATCCCGCAGAGAAGTTTCCTGCGTTGTCAATATATGCCAAAGTTGTTGGAACAACATCGGCCGTTCCACCCAAAAGTTGTGGACATTGATATGCAAGTTCAGAAAGTGCATAACGATTGATTTTTTTCAGGCTCTCTCCGTCATATTTTGAAATGTTTTTGATGATTCTTTCAAAGTTGATTTTTTTGCGGTCGAAGAATGCCATGAATGATCTGTAAAGTTCTGGATGAGTGCTTGAATACATTGCAAGATTTTGATTCCACTTTTCATGATTGAGTTTTCCACGTCTTGTGGTCACCATGCAAAGTTCTCTGACATCACTTGGGATGTAAAAACTTTCCTTGACTCTCAAATTTTCCTTGAATGTTGCAAGTTCTTCTGTTGAGAGCACTGCATTATGCATTGCAGATGTTCCTTCTTGTTGTGTTCCAATTCCAATTGTTGTGTCAAAAATGATGATTGTCGGCTTGTTGCTCTTCTTTGCTCGCGCAATCGCACGTGTGCAGAAGAAATAACTGTTCCCGCGGGAAACTTTGATGACATTAAATCCCATTGCGGAGAATTTTTTTGCAACATTTTCTCTGTTTGCAAGAGCAAGTGCACCATCGTTTGTGACATCATTGCTGTCATAGAGCAAAATAAGACGTTTGAGTTTGAGATTTCCTGCCAAACTTGCCGCTTCAAGTGCCACTCCTTCCATAAGGTCGCCATCACTGACAAAGCAATATGTGTAGTTGTTGATGATGTCAAATCCGACAGTGTTAAATCTCTCTTCCATCACCGCTTCCGCAATTGCCATTCCGACAGCATTCGCAACTCCCTGTCCAGGCTGGTCAGTTGTCACTTCAACACCTTCAGTGAGTTTGTATTGCGGATATCCCATTGTCTTTGAGCCAATTTTTCTGAAATCCTTCAAGTCCTGCAACGAAACATTGAAGCCAAACATTGAAAGAAGGCTGTAATAGAGCACACTTGCATGTCCGGCAGACAAAACAAAACGGTCTCGATTGAGAAAATCTGTGTCAGAAACATCAAAGTTGTAGTGATCTTTGAAAAGAGCAAACAAGATTGATGATGCACCCAAACAAACTCCCAAATGTCCAGTTTTTGCGTTTGTTGTTGTTTCTGCACAAAGTGCTTTGAGATAGTTTTGTGCCTTCGTTGTTATTTTCATAAAATTCCTCCAAGTTTTTCAAGTATTTTTTCACAAACATGTTTGGCTTGTGTGTTTTTGACAAACAAAGTGACGTCCGCAACATCCGACAAATCTTTTGAATGATTTGAGTATGAAATCAGTTCAATTGGATTTGCATTTTTTTCAACATATTCTTTTGGCAACTTCACAAACACCAAAAGTGCGTTCTGCTTGATTGTTTCAAGATTGTGAATCAGGTGGTCATAACTTATTGCCACCACAACATTTTCAAATGAAGAAATGTGCTTTATGACTTTTCTCTCACTTTGAAGAAGATATTCAACCGAAGTGAGATCTCCAAGTTTTTTTATGTCACAAAGTTCATATTCCATCAAATCCTTTGTGTCACAAAAAATCATGTCAAGAGATTGTGACAGTTGTTTTCCGATTTCAACAGAAAACCTGTCACAGAGTGAAACGACAATAATTTTGTTGAATTGCGATACATTCATAAATGTATTTTAGCACAAACTTGTCATAATGCAAAAATTTTTTTTGACATTTCTTCAAATTTATGAGCGAATAAACTTTTTATTCCAAAATATTCTGTGTTTTGGCGGGTTTGCATTGTCAATATTATACTTCATCAACACAAACATCACAATGGCAAAAAGTGTCAAGACAAAAGGATAATCAACAGAATTGACGAATGTGCAAATATAAAAATTCCCACTTTTCTTCACTCCAACCCCAACAAGAGAGTGCTCTTTTGAGTTGTATATCTCCAAAACGCCATCACTTTTCAGACGATTTACGACTTCTTGAGATGGATGATAGTCATCACCTGCACTGATGAAAGCATAGAGCGCTTTGACGCAATTCAAAAAATCAATTGATGTGCTTGATTTTGCTCCATGATGTGCAACCTGCAAGAAATGAATATAAACTTCACCAACAGTGTTGACAAATTCTCTTTCTCGCTCCGCAGTTGCATCACCGGTGAGAAGAAATGTCTTTTTGTTATATTCAATATGCACAAACGGGCTGTATGAGTTGATATTTGAATAAACATTTTTCTGGCAAGTGTAGAATGTGACTGTTGCTCCACCTTCCGAAAATGTCATATCATTCACAAAATCAACTTGTGCATTCTCGGACAAAACGGCATCCATCACGCGAGAATATATGTTTGTGTAGACAGTCTTATATCCAAATGTATTTTCGATTTCCTTATCACATGTTGACATGATTTTTGGGCGAAAAATTCTCTCCACTTCAAAGCGCTCCAAAAGTTCAATTGCACCACCAACATGGTCTTCATCACTGTGCGTCAAAAGAAGATAGTCAATTTTGCTGACACCATTTTTATGTAAAATGAAGGAAACTTCGTCAGAAAATTTCTTGGATGTTGACTCTCCACCACAATCAACAACAAAAGACTTGTTGTTTGGAAAAATCACAAGAGTTCCGCTTGCCTGCCCAACATCAAGAAAATAAACTTGAAGTTGACTTTGTGCGATATATTCAAACTGATTGATGAAAAAATCAAGTTCAAAATCAAAACAAAGCACAAGACAAAACATCACCACAAAAATGGCGAACAAAATGGCATTTTTAAGCAATGTTTTGTTAAATTTGATTTTCTTTTGTGTCTTCACGGCTAAATAAAATCTATCTCATCCTTGTCAAAATCTTTCATCTTTTTCTTTGGAACTTTACCTTGAAAAATTTTTATGATTTGAGGCATGACGTCAATGGCATTTTTGTATCCTTCTTCCACCATTTCGTCCAATCCATCAAGTTTTGTGGATTTGAAGCGTTTGTTGTCTGTGGCAATGATGCAATCTGAACAAACATATCCCTTGACTGCGTTACTCTTCATCAAAACTCTTATGGAACATCCCAAAACGTCCAAAACTTTGCTACTGTCAGTGCCATATGTCCTTGTGCTGTTGCAGTCAACTGCAATCACATAGTCACAATCAAAATAACGCGGGATGTTTGCAGGAATTGTGTTTTGAAGCCCACCATCGCAAAGCAATCTGTCGCCAAATTCAACAGGTTGAAAGAATCCCGGAACGCAACAACTTCCAGCAACTGCTTTTGCAAGATTTCCATGACTTATGCAAACTTCTTTTGTCGTTTTGATGTCAACAGCAATCGCTGAAAACGGCTTTTTCAAATCTTCAATATTGATGTCGCCCAGGGTGTCAATGATGAGTTTTTCAATCCCATCAGTCTTTGATGGCATAAAGAAAATTTTGCTTGTGCGGATATCCTTGACTTTGAGAGATTTTGCAATTTCATACATTTCTTTTGAAGTCATCCCCGAAGCGTATGTCGCACCGATGATGCTTCCGACACTCGTTCCGCAAACATAGTCAAACTCAATGCCATATTCCTCAAACGCTTTGATGACGCCGATATGAGAAAATCCCCTTGCTCCGCCCCCGCCAAAAGCAATTCCAATTTTTGGTTTTTTATTAAAAAAGTTCAAAAAGTTTTTCATGAAAATATTATATCAAACAAAAAACAAAAATAAAAATATTTTTAGTATTTTTTCGGTCATAGCGAGAATTTTGTTTAAATATATTAAATCTATGAAAAAGTTTTCCATTCTCTCCTTGACAATTTTTGTGGCAAGCATTCTGCTGTGCATCTCTTTTGCCAACCTTCTCTCCACCGCCTTGCTCTCAACAAGTCTGTTTGCAAACACAAATGCAGTGTCAGGCGAAAAGCAAACTGTGTATGCAATCTCAATGGCAAAAGCACAAAACAAGGATGATTTCCAGCCAAAAATATGCGACCTTCAATCCCAAAATGGCGCAGGATATATCTTCGAAAAGGATGAAACATTTTTTCTGATTGCAAGCGTTTACGCAAACAAAAGTGACGCCGAAAAGGTCAAAAACAACCTTAAATCATCAGGCACAGACTCTGAAATTTTGCAAATTGACTTGCCATACACAAAAATTGAGGGGAATTTTTCAAATGATGAAAGAAACATTTTGCTTGCAAGTTTAAACTCAAATTACACCACTTTTTCCAGTCTGTATGACGTTGCAATCAGCCTTGACACAAAGATTTTTGACAAAACAAAAGCAAAGTTGGAATGCAATTCAATTTTCTCAAAACATATCTCAACAAAAACAAATTTTCAAACTTTTTTCGCAAAAGAAATGGATGAGGAATTGTTTGAAAATCTTGACAAAAAACTGCAAAAAATCGAAAATTTTCTCTCAATTTTGACAATCGAAAATTTTGAAACAACAAATCAAACTTTTTCTTCTCTCATAAAACTGACATATTGTAAAATTTTGTTTGAAACATGATTTTTTGCATAAAAAAACACCACAAAGGGTGTTTTTCTTATTGAACAACAATATTTTCATTTCCAATAATCCCGCTCAATTCGTTGAGAAGATAGTTGTTGATTTTGGTTGTCTGTTGATATACAAAAGTCTTGTTTGATGATGTGCATTTGATCACAATTTGCGTGTCACCTGGATATGAAGCAATCGAATTTTTTACCCTGCAATACACATCAGGATTTTTCGTGTCAAAACGCAAACAAAGTCGCTCTTTTGTTGGTGTTTTTTCGGTTTTTGCTTCTTCATCCTTCCACAAGAAGACCGCTTCTCCAACCGCGCTTGGAGCCATTCCGTCACGCACATTGATTCGTCCTTTGATTGTCACAAGATTGTCTTCTTCAATCAAACTGCGATATTTTGTGAACGCGTTTGAGAAGAATGTCACTTCAAGTGTTCCTTTCAGGTCTTCAAGTTTGATGTAGCACATCTCTTTGCCGGTTTTTGTACGTTTTCTGTTGACTTCAGTGATGATTCCACCACAAGTGAAAGATTGTCCGTCTTCCAAGTTTGGTTCACCCATCATTGCCATTTCGTCATCTTCTTCGCCCGCCTGTTCCATTTCGTCCTGTATCATCATTTCGGAAGTCAAATTGAATTCGTCAAACTTTTTGATATAGTCCTGCAAAGGATGACCGGACATATACACACCAATGATTTCGCGTTCATATTTAAGTTTTGTTTTCTTATTAAATTCTTTGATGTCAGGATAATTTGTTGTATCTTCAATTTGATTTCCGCCAAAGAAGGACATCTGCCCAAGATTGCCCATTTTTTTGTCTTTTACGGCACGCTCAACGATTTTTTCATAAACTGCCATATATTGCGAACGCGTATGACCAAAAATGTCAAAAGCACCACTCAAAATCAAGCACTCAATTGCCTTTTTGTTTACACCAACTCCGACAGCACGCTTGATGAAGTCTTCAAAACTCTGATATTGTCCATTGTCCTGTCTTTCTTTGATGATAAGGTCTGTCACGCTTGTTCCAACATGTTTAAGCCCTGCAAGACCAAAACGAATGCAGTTGTCTTCAACATGGAAATATGAAAAACTCTTGTTTACATCTGGCGGAAGCACTTTGATGCCTTCGCTTCGTGCAAAAGTGACATATCTTTGCAATTTGTCAGCGTTTGTGATGCGGTTATTGAGAATGGCAGTGATGAATTCTGTTTCATAATAGCATTTCAAATATGCTGTTTGATATGAAACATATGCATATGCGGCAGCGTGGGACTTGTTGAAGGCATATTTTGCAAATTCCTTCATTTCGTTGAAAATCTTTTCGGCAACAGCACGGTCATGTCCAAGTTTGACAGCCCCCGGGATGCTCTTCTTTCCTTCTGGATCTTCCCATCCGTCAATGAATTTCACTCTTTCTTTGTCAATCTTGTCAAGTTGTTTTTTACCCATGATTCTGCGCACATTATCCGCCTGACCAAGATTATATCCACCCATAACCTGAAAGATTTTCATAACCTGTTCTTGATATACGATACATCCATATGTGACGTCCAAAATGTCTTCAAGGCATGGGTCGTCATAGACCACTTGCGACGGGTCTTGTTTGTTTCGAACGAATGTTGGAATGAAATCCATTGGTCCTGGACGATAAAGCGCCACGCCGGCGATGATGTCGTCAAGACAGTTTGGTTTGAGTTCCTTCATAAACTTCTTGAACCCAGCACTTTCAAGTTGGAAAACTGCATCAGTTTTGCCCGCAGAAAGCATTTCATAGACTTTCGGGTCGTTATATTCCATTCCGTTGTAGAAATCAACTTTCACGCCGTGATTTTCGTAGATGTAGTCACATGCTTTTTTGATATCCGTCAAGGTGATAAGTCCCAAGAAGTCCATCTTCAAAAGTCCCATGTGTTCAAGTTCAATCATGTTATATTGCGTCACTCTGTCGCCTTCAGAAACGGCAACTGGAACATAGTCAGAAACCGGTGACGGTGCAATCAACACACCACATGCGTGAGTTGAAGTGTTTCTTGGTGCACCTTCAAGTTTGATTGCCATGTCAGCAATTCTTCGAACGTCATCATTTGTTTCATAAAGTTCACGAAGTTCAGGAATGATATATTTCTCATTCTCCGGCTTTCCAGTTGTTCCAAAATAATATTTCAAAACTGGTGGTTTTTTGATTCCGTCAGGCAATTTGTTTGGAATAAGTTTTGTGATCTTCATCACTTCCGGTTGAGGAATTCGAAGCACTCTTCCAACGTCACGAATGGCGTTTTTTGCCTGCATACATCCAAATGTGACAATGTTTGCCACATGGTCAATTCCATATCTGCGTTTGACATATTCAATGACTTCTGGACGTCTGTCTGTGCAAAAGTCAACGTCAAAGTCAGGCATGGAAACACGTTCACGATTGATGAAGCGTTCAAAGAACAAACGATATCTCATCGGGTCAACTTTTGTGATTCCCGAGCAATATGCAACCAAACTTCCAGCACCGCTTCCGCGTCCTGGCCCAACAGGAATCCCCTGGCTTTCAGCATAGTGAATATAATCCCAAACAATCAAGAAATATTCCACAAACCCTTGGTCCTTGATGATTCCCAATTCCATTTCAAGTCTGTCGAGAAGTTCTTGTGTGATTTCTTTATAGTTTCTGTGAAGCCCCTCAAACGAAATTCTGCGCAAAAAGTCATATGGCTCTTCGCCTGTGCTTGGTCTGTAAACAGGAATATAGTTTTGTGAACTTGGAAGTTTATATTTTTCCGGAACTTCAAAAACTTCTGCAAGTGATTTCGTTTTGATTGTCACATTACATTTGTCGGCAATTTCAAGTGTTGTTTCAAGTGCTTCTTCATAGCCCGCCATTGCCTCTTTCATTTCGTCATATGATTTGATGTAAAATTCATCTGTCGAGAATTTCATGCGGTCTGGGTCGTCCAAAAATTTGCCCATTTGCACGCACATCAAAACATCTTGCATTTCAGCGTCTTCTTTGTAAAGATAGTGCGCGTCATTTGTCGCAACCATCTTTATTCCATATTTTTTTGACATCTCCGACAAAAATTGATTGACAATTTTTTGCTCCGGAATGCCATGATTTTGAATTTCAAGATAAAAATCCCCGGGTTCAAACATTGAATTGAGTTTCAAAATCAGATTTTCCGCTTCATCAAAACGGCGTTGCATGATAAATTGTGGAATGTGTCCAGCAAGGCATGCTGAAAGACAAATCACTCCCTTACTGTGTTTTGCAAGCACTTCATAGTCAATTCTCGGCTTGTAGTAAAAACCTTCACAAAACGCAATTTCATTGAGTTTGAGAAGATTGTGAAAACCTTCATCATTCTTTGCCAAAAGCACAAGATGTCCAATGTCATCCTTACCCTGCTTGCGTTTAAGGTCGTTGCAGATGTAAAACTCACAACCAAGGATTGGCTTAATTCCATTTGTGATGCATTTTTCAAAAAATTGAAGAGTGCCATACATATTCCCGTGGTCAGTGATTGCAACAGCACGCGAGCCCTGTTCCTTGACAACATCAATCAGTTTGTTGATTCTGGCAATGCCATCCAAAAGCGAATATTCAGTATGCACGTGAAGATGAACAAACTCTCCCATTCCCTATTCCTCCAATGTGTTTGCGATTTTGATAAGTTTTCTGAACCTGTGATTAAGTCCAGAGCGCGTAAGTTTGATTGTTGAGAGTTTCAAAAGTTCTTCCAAACTCTCTTCTTGATTTGCAAGTCGAAGCACTGCAACTTCCTGCAAATCTTCGGACAAACTTTCAAGTCCGATTGTGGCAATGATTGTGTTGATCGCCTGAACCTGTTTCATGCTTGCCTCAACTGTCTTGTTGATGTTTGCATTGATGCAATTAACCTGACGATTAACCTTATTTCGAAGTTCACGCGTCACCATTTCGTTTGCAATGTCAAGCACAGCATTGTTTGCCCCAACAAGAGCAAGCAAATCCTGAATTGTGTTTACGTCCTTGATGTAGAGCACAAACACATTTTTTCTTTCAAAAATTTTGCCAATAATGTTGTAACCCGCCAAAATTTCAGAAAAATCAAGCAAAAATTGATGATTTGTGTGTGAAAATTCCATATGATATCCAGACCCGCAACTCTGTGCCGATGTGGATGAAAGTTTGATGCTTGAAGTGCTTGACCCAACATACACACCCTTAACAAAAGCGCGTCTTGTTTCATCTTCAAGGAGAAGATTTTTGTCAATGTCGGTGCTGAATGTCAAACCATCATCACCAAAATCAATCACACCAACATCAAGCAAAAGTGACTTAAATTTTTCAACTTCAAACGAGATTTCATAGGTCGTGTTTTTTGAAATTGAATAATTCTCTCCAATTTCAGCAAAAACTTCCCCACCATACAATTTTTTGATGATTTGTTGCACAAATTCAGTAAGTTTTTCAACGTCTGAAACAATTTTTACAAAAATTTTGCTTCCATTTTTGGATATTTCACCACATGAATGAAAAAGTCCGGACAAAAAAGAAATGGCACATGTGTCATCTTCAAATGGAACCTGCAAAATTTCTTCTTTTGAATTTCTTGAAAAACTCAATTTTAATATCCCCTTTTCTTGTGGAATTTTGGCAACTTGTCAATGTTTACAACCTGTGAAAGCGGAATGTCATATTTGTATATCAAATTCATTCCGTTGTTGACTTCCCCAACTCTTTCAGGTCTGTGAGCGTCAGAGTTTACGATGAATTTCACACCTTCGCTCTTCATAATCTCAATTTCTTCTTCGGTGAAACAAATTCTTTTGCCGTTAAGTTCCACAAAAACTCCCTTTTGCTTCGCCATTTTTGCAACGGCAATTGTGTCAGTTTCAAAGCCATAGTTGAGATGTGTGATGACATCAATTGGATATTTGTCCAACGCCTTCAAAAAGGCTGTTGTGTTTCTGTTTATTCTCTCTTTGCTTGGTCTGAACGCCAGTGCGTTTGCCCAGTTAAGCAAAATCTTGTCTTTCATTTTTTCCGTGAACACCATTTTGTGATATCCCATCAAAAGAATGTCCAAAAATTCAAAATCTTCTTCGTTGACATCAATATGTCCGTCAAGAGAAATCAAGTTTGATTCCACACCCAACAAAATGTCAACACCGGTAATTTCTCTTGCATTCAAAATATCTTCCTGCAAAGATGGGATGTTTTTTCTGCGGATGCCAAAAAACTCATGATTAAAGCCGTGGTCTGTGATTGCAATCTGCTTCAACCCTTTCTCTGATGCAACGGATGCATTTTCCAGAACAGTGCCCTTGCCATGATTATGTCTTGAATATGTCGTGTGTGTGTGATAATCCCCGTATAAAAGCATAAAATCTCCTTAAAACCATTGTAGCAGTTTTATCTATTTTTTTCAACTTATTTTCACTCTTAAAAAATCTTATTTTTTTGCATTATTTTTTCAAAATAACAGTAAACGGACCATCATTTGTTTGTGTGATTTGCATATCTGCACCAAAAATGCCATATTTCACCGGCACTTCAACTTCAATCATTTCGCCAAGCTTTTCATACAGTCTTTTTGCGCGATTTGGCTCTTCCGCCAAAATGAAACTTGGTCTGTTTCCATGGTCACAATCGCCCGCCAAAGTGAATTGTGAAACAAGCAAAATTTCACCGCCAACATCTTTTACTGAAAGGTTTGTTTTTCCGTTTTCATCCGAAAAAATACGCAAATTTGGCAATTTTTTCGCAAAAAACTGCAATTTTTCTTCCAAATCATCCTTTTCAACACAAAAAAATACAACCAAACCTTGTCCAATTTTGCTTATAAGTTGTCCATCAACAACCAACTCTGCATTTTTCACAACCTGAACAACCGCTTTCATATTCACTCCTTCAAAACAATTATTTCACTTTCCACAAAAACACCAATTTTTGCGAGTTTTTCTTGCAAAAAATTCATTAAATTCAAAAAATCCTGACATGTTGCGTTTGAAGAATTGACAATGAACCCTGCGTGTTTTTGCGAAACCTCTGCTCCACCTATTTTAACACCTTTTAACCCCAAATTGTCAATGATTTTTGCAGGATAAATTATCTCTTCACCATTTATAACTTTAAAAACGCTTCCAAGGGACGGAAAATCAAGCGGTTGAGTATTTCTCTTCTTTTTAAGGAAAAAGTCCATTTTCTCGGCAATTTTGACGCTTTTTTCAGGGTTTAGATTTAATTTTGCACTCAAAACAATCAAATTTTGCAAATTTGTTTTGCGATACCCCCACTCAATTTGTTCTTTTTTTAATCTCAAAATTCGGCCATTTTTCAAAGCCACAACCTCTTCAACAAACTCACAAATCTCGTGTCCAAAACTTCCACCATTCATGAAAATCAAACCACCCAATGTCGCCGGAATGCCATATGACCACTCAATGCCCGACAACCCCATCTCTTTCAGTCTGACATTCAACGCAAACAAGTTTGTTCCAGCACCAACACGCACTGAATTTCCAAAACGTGAAATTCGGTCAAAATATTTTAAAGAAATCACAACTCCGCGATATCCATCATCTGAAAACAAAACATTACTTCCGTTCCCCAAAATGAAATATTTTTGTTTGTTTTGTCGGATTTCTGCCAAAATATCCTTCAACTGCAAAACATTTTTTGGAAAAACAAAATAATCCGCCCGTCCCCCAATTTTGACAGTGGAAAAATTTTTAAGTTCAACATTTTTCTTACATTCAAATCTTTCAAACATATTTTTATATATGAAATGAATTTTTCATCTTGACAAACAAGTTTTATTGATTTATAATGCTTCTATGAAAAAAATTTTAAAGAAAAAAACCTTAGTAAAACTTATTTCCGCAGGATCTTTGAGCATCATTATCCTCAACACTAGCATCATTGGCTATCAGTTTATCTCCGCCAAAGTAACTGCTGGAAAATATGCTTCCAACGAACAAGTTGACGAAATTGCGCAAGCACTTAATTGTGACACGGCTTATCTGAAATATGACAATGACAAGCAATTCACTTTTCTTCAACACAACAATGGAAAGCCAATTTATGTCGCAATTTCACCTGAAATGCCTGAAAAAGAGAGAGGTCAAATTATTTCGACTCTTGACCATGTTTTTGGTTTGGTTGGTGAAATCAATTCCAATTATCATTATTCGATTGTGGATGAAGACGAACTTTCCAAACAAAAGGAAAAGGGAAGAACAACAATAAACTACACTGTTGGTTCTGCTCCAGAATCATATGAATCTGCAAGTGGATTAAATACTTCATTCCAAAATATGAATGTCTTAACTTTTACCGACAAGCATCTTAACATTGGTTCAACAATCTTTCTTAATCAAAAGAAACTTTCGCAAGAAGATAATTCCGCAATATTCTTACATGAAACACTTCACAGTTTTGGTTTTGACGATGTATATTCAAATTTGACAACAACCCTTCACCAAAACACCGTAATGTATCCTTACAACAAAATTTCAATTATGACTCCAAATGACTATAAATGTCTGATTGCAACCTGCTCTCCACAGTTTTCATCAGAGAAAGAAAAGGAAGATTTTATTGAAAAGTTTTCAGCAAAAGTAAACGACTATGAAAGGACATATTGTGCGTATGCCAAAGACTATCGAAATATTTCACCACTTTCGTCAAAAGGCGATTTTCATTTTGAGGCTGAACTGACATACAGAATTTCACTTAATGAAATATTTTTCACTTCATATCATATTGATGTCAAAGATGATAAATATAAGTTTTCAATTTTTGATGAAAATGAAAACCTTCTTGACGAAACTACTGGCAAAACAATTGACATTGATGGTGTGCGTTTCTTGACTGACGTTAGACTTGAAAAGGGAATGCAACCAAACAATCCAGAATACAACAATCCTTATTATTCAACTTTTGCAATTGGAAATCAAGGCAAATATTCGACTCTTTTCAACGTGATGGACAATAACAATCTTTTGGGTTCAATCTCTTTCACAAAAGATTTAAATAAGGCAGAAATGGGAAAATAACAAACAAAAGCACTCAATTTTGGGTGTTTTTTTAATAAAAAAAGACAAATCAAACACGATTTGTCTTTTTTTTCGCCATATATGAGCACAAAATGTGCCTTTTTTGGTGATTTTTAATATTTTTTTAAGTCAGATTATCTTTTTAAATCAATTCAACAATTGCCATGTCAGCATTGTCACCAACACGTTTGCCAAGTTTGATTATGCGTGTGTATCCACCACCTTGTCCAACAGTTTTCGCACGTTCAGCATATTTTGGTGCATAAACGTTGAAAATCTTTTCAAGAAGTGGATGATTGATGCCTTCAACACGTGCTTGGAATGCAGTGATAGATTCTTTTGGCTTTCTTTGTTCTTGCAAATCATAAACATAGCCCATAATCTTTCTTCTTGCATTCAACTTCTTTGTTCCATCGTTGAGAACTTCTTTCTTAACTTTCTTGCCTTCTGCATCTTTCACAATTTTTTCAACTTTTGTTGTGTCTTCATATGAGTTGATGGCGAGAGTCAAAATCTTTTCTGCCATTCTTGCAGTTGATTTTGCTTTTGCAAGTGTTGTTTCGATTTTTCCGTTCCAAAGAAGAGTGGAAACTTGTCCACGAAGCATTGCATTTCTTTCTTTTGAAGGTCTGCCTAATTTATCGTTAGCCATTTTTATCTCCTTTTTTGGGTTCTCCCCTTTTTTATGTTAACTTGAAAATTTCATTGCACAATGTCGCGCAATTTGTATTATTCTTCATCCTTGCGAAGGGTGAATCCATAACCTTCAAGTTTTTGAATCACTTCTTCAACCGACTTTGCTCCAAGGTTGCGAACTTTGAACATATCGCTCTTGGATTTTTTCAAGAGGTCTTGAATTGTGTTGATGCCTGCTCTCTTCAAGCAGTTGTAAGAACGAACTGAAAGGTCCATTTCTTCAATTGGAAGTTCCATAAGTTTCACTTGTTTGTCTTCTTCTTTTGAAACCAAGATGGACATGTCACTCATTTCACTGCAAAGTTCGATGAACAAATTTACATGTTCATTGATGATTTTTCCAGCGAGAGAAACAATTTCTCTTGCACTTGTTGTTCCATCAGTTGTCACTTCAAGTGTAAGTTTGTCATAG
>CAYOEW010000007.1:0-32699 GCA_964403245.1 uncultured Lachnospiraceae bacterium | reverse complement strand
GAATTTTGACTGTCATGGCAAATTTTTATGGAACGCCAAAAATCACTCGCATAATTGGCAGACAAATGTTTTTCCCTGTGCCAAATGTGGACAGCGCGCTTCTCAACATCAAAATTGAGAACAAACATCCAGACATTGACAAGGGTGCATTCTCAAAGTTTGTGAAACAATGTTTTTCGATGAGAAGAAAAACTCTTTTAAACAATCTCTCGCCATATGGAAAAGAAAGACTTAAAGAACTTTTTGATGAAAAAGTGCTGATACGCAGGGCAGAAACTTTTTCGCTTGAAGAATTGATTGAAATTTTTGAAAAGATAAACAAAAAATAAAAACCGCACAAAAAGTGTGGTTTTTTAATATAAAAAAACATGAAAGAAACAAACATGGCAGGAGCAAATTGTAAGGAAGAAGAAATGCTCTTGTTTTCAACAACAATTGCCACACAACTGACAAAGGGATTGTCCTCATCTGAACTTGAAGATTTGAAAATTTTGATTGGTCAAATTCAATGTTCAATTTGTAATTTGATTGATTTGAAATTTAATTCAGAAAAAAATGACAAGCATTAAACTTGTCATTCTCCCTGAACTGTCACAGAAAATTTTGCTGAGATTTCCGGATATACTTTTGCGGTCACACCAAACGTTCCGACCGTTTTGATTGGCTCTTTTAAGTCAATTTTTTTCTTGTCAATCACAATTCCGATTTTTGCCAAACCATCGGCAATTTCTTTGCTTGAAATTGAGCCAAAAGATTTTCCATTTTCTCCACATTTGATTTTGAGAGAAACCGTTTTGCCTTCAATTTGTTTTGCAAGTTTTTTTGCGACTTCGATTTCCTGTTGTTTGTGGAAATTTTGAGCATCTTTTTGAATTCTATTTTCATTTAATGCGCTGTTGTCGGCAAGGCGGGCACTTCCGTTTTTAAACAGGAAGTTTTTTGCATATCCGTCAGAAACTTCTTTAATTTCTCCTTTTTTGCCTGTTCCCTTGACGTCTTTAAGTAAAACAACTTTCATATTTTCACCTCGTAAAACAAGTTTACATGATTTTGGTTTGTTTTGTCAACATTTGGCAATAAATATTTGGGAGAAAGAAGATGGATATCAGATGCAGAAAGACGAGTTGCAGGTTTAACAATCACTACACATGCACAGCTCGTGAAATTTTGATTAAGAAGAATGTGGAGTGTGAAAAATATGAAAACACTGGGCGTGTTGTGGACAAAACGAAATGGATGTTTTGCGAAAACCCGCCAAAATATGCCCCACAGCGCGATTCGGCAACAATCAAAATTGACTGTCGTGCACATTGCCTTTTCAACGACAACGGGAAATGTGTTGCAAACGGAATTACACTCAACGACATTAAAGAAAAACCACTTTGTGTGACGTTTTTGAGAAAATAAAATTCCCTGTCGAAAATTGTAAAAAAAGATGTTGCAAAAGATTTTTTTGTGTTGTATAATGTCAATATGAGAAAGAAAAAAAATGCGTCAAACGTTGTTGCTGAACCACCAAAGAGTGCAACCGCAACGACTGTTAATGTTGAAGACGTAAAGAAAGATTTTTTAAGAATTGTGTTTTTTCAATCCAAATTGAGAGATGGACTTTTGGGAAGTTTCTCGCCGGATGGGAAATATAAACTTTCGGACGAAAAAATCATAAAAGAACTTCTCTTGATTCCAAAAGAATTTGATGAAAAGATTGACAATGTGATTTATTGCAGTACGCGTGTTGCAAGCAGAATTTTGAATTTCAAGATTGAAATGGAAATTTCGGAGTCATATTGCAACGCATCATTGTCAATCATTGAAATTGAACACAAATTTGACCAAGACATCAAACATATCACAAAACTTGACGAAACAGTTGAGCCATATTCCCCACTTTTCAAGCAACACTTGTTCCAACTTTGGAAGGTGTATGTTGATGTGAATGAATATGAAAAAAATGACTTTTTGGAAAGTTATTTGTCCCTTCAAAACCGCGATTTTGATTTCTCGAAAGAACTCACCGAAATTTTGTCGCAACTCTATCTCATGAGAATGCTCAAACTTTTGGACAGTTTGGGTGAGATTGGTGAAAAAATTAGCGTGGACTATAAACTCATGGTTGAAAAAATTCTCCAAACAGACCCAAGCATTGTTCAGGACAGCACTCGCCTTAAACGTATTCTTGACGCAATGATTTTGAAGCATAATGCATTTGATGTCATCCTGAAAACCCAAGAAGGATCGGCAATTTTGACAGGATACACAGTTCCACTCAAAAATGTTTTAGAAAACAGTTCACCTGTCAAAACAGTAGAAAGCGCATCAAAAAAAGAAGAAAAAAAGACTGAAGTGAAGAAGGACGGCAAATCGGGCGGTTCTCCAAAAAAGAAAAAGGCTGGAAAATCTGCAGAAGTTAAACCATGGGTTTTTGACATTGGAAAAACTCCAAAAATGAAATATGGCGGTGGTGGATTTTCTCTTCCAAAAGCATCATCAAGCAAAGAAGAAACAAAAAGTGGTGGAAGTGGTGCTTCAACAAAAGAAGAGAAAAAATCTGAAAAATCGGAAGAAAAGAAAAGTCCTTCACCAACAATAACACCGGCAGATGAAAATCTGTTAAAAAATGAACTTGCAGAAATTTGGAGAGAAGCAAAAGTAAAAAATGATGCTCTGTCTAATATCATGGATGAAAGTGCTGATGAAAAAAATAACACATTGTCTAATAAGACAAGCGCAAGTGATAATAAAATGGATACTCCAATCAAGGTTGATGATCATTTTGGTGGATTGAGTAAATAAAAAAAGAAGGTTTGAACCTTCTTTTTTTATTTTGTTCTTTCGTTTGAATTCTCTGTTGGAATAGGAGCACCATATTTTGGAAGAGGAACTCCATTTTTTTCTGCAGTTTTTTCGTTTATTCTAATGGAGGCATCTACCGCGTTTACAAACTCACCACAAAGTTCTTTTTTAAGAGATGTGGAATTTTCTGGATGCTTTAATATTTCTTGTTTAGTTTCTTCCAATCTTCTCATAAAGTAAACAGGATCTGCGAAGTAAATTGGAGCACATCTGCTTTTCAAATTCAGTATAAAATCGTTCAGCTGGTCGTTCATTTTGTTGACAAGGTCTACGTAACCATTGTAATCATTACGTGTTGTAAACAAAGAGAGACAAAATGAAGAAAATTCTTTACTTGTATCCAATAAACTCCATGATTTCTTGATAAGTTGTACAAACTCGGTTCCTGGGATCTTGTCTACAAGCCCATCTTTTACCAAAACTAATCTAGGGTGTTCTGGGGTGCTATATTCAATTATTCGTTTTATTTGAGGGAAATCTGTTCTAAGTGCTTTGATATCGTATGCCATATCTCTTCTCCTTCTGTTATTTTCTTGTCACAATTATAACATGAGTTTTTTGATTTGTAAATACCTTTTTTAATTTTTTTTGAATATTTGTGCCATTGAAAGACATGATAGTTTCAAAAAGTGGGCTTTGGAAGGTGTTTTATGAAGAAATCAAACTTCGGTGTTGGGGCGCTTGTTTTGTTGTTAAGTGGACTTGTTTGCAAGACATTGGGTGCATTTTTTCGTCTTCCGCTCACAAACTTGGTTGGAATTGAAGGAATTGGAATGTTTCAACTTGTCATGTCGCTGTATTCATTTGCATTGGTTCTGACCTGCGGTGGAGTGACAAACTCGCTTTCAAAACTGATAAGTTCCGCGCGCGCCCGCGGTGAATATGAAAAAATATCAATATATCTTTTGCGGGCGTTTTTTGTTTCAGTTTCAATTGCCCTTGCAATCGGTCTTGTGTTTTTGTTGTTTGGGAAAAGTATATCAAATTTTCAGGGAATTGGTGAAAACAAAAGTTATGGCCTTTTTCTTGCAATGTTGCCACTCGGGGCGGGATTGTCGGTTTTTCGGGGCTATTTCCAAGGATATGAGAACATGCTTCCAACCGCAATCAGTCAAGTTTTGGAGCAAGTTGCAAAGTTTGCTTTGGGGCTTTCGCTTGCGTTTTTGTTTGGAAAAGACAACACTTCAATGGGTGTTTTTGGAGCATTTCTGGGGATAACTTTGAGCGAACTTGTGGCAGTTGTCTTTCTTTTTATATTATTTTTTGCGAAAAAAGGACACACGAGAAGAGAAAGTGACAGAAGTTTCATAAAACAAACCAAACGCGAATTTGATGGAGCAAATTTCTTGCTCACTCTTTCCGCATCCGTTCTTCCGCTTGTAAACGCTTTTGACGGACTTGTAATTGTGCAAAGATTGATGATTGCGGGGTTTTCCAACACGCTTGCGACAAAACTTTATGGTTTGCAATCTGGAATTGTCGGAGCGCTTTTGAACTTTCCGCTCATCATTTCCATGGCTGTCACAACAACTCTTCTTCCAAACATTTCCTATCTCATCTCACGCGGAACTGGTGGAAAGATAATCATTGAAAAGGGGCTAAAAATTCTCTTGTTTTTGATTTTGCCAACGACTTTTGGGCTTGTTGCAATTTCAAAAGATGTGTTTGCGCTTTTTTACAACGACATGAGCGGACAAATTTTGGATGTTGCGTTTGAACTCATGTTTTATGGCGGATTTTCGATTGTTTTTACGGCAGTTATGCAATATCTCATCATGCTTTTGCAGGCGAATGGTGAGTTTAGATATATTCTGACAATCACTGCTCTTGCAGGAAGTGTGAAGGCGCTTTTGTCATTTTTCCTTTCAGCATTGCCAAACTTTGGCATTTTTGCACTTGTGATTGGGAATATTGCGCTTTCGGGGGTTGTGTGCGTTTTGGCACTTGTCAAGTTAAAAAAGATTGTTTCTTTCAAACTTTCAATTTCGGACATTTTTGTGACCATTTTTGGAACATTATGTATGTTTTTGGTGGTCTACACATTCGTGAATTGTAACTATTTTTCCACAATCCCAAACATCTTGGTGGCGGTTGTTTTGGGCGTTTTTGTGTATTTTGTGCTGACAATCCCATTTTCGTGGAAATTAAAAAATGAATTTCAAAGGAAGAAGGTTTAAAAAGCAACTTTTTTGTTGAATATTATTTTGGAGGGGTTATGAACAAATCTGAACTTGTGTGTTTGATGTCAAAAAAGACAAATTTGCCAAAGAAAAAGTGTGATCTGTTTTTGAATGAGTTTAAATCACTTATTCTTGAAGTTTGTTCCAAAGGAGAGCAAATCAATTTAAGAAATTTTGGAAAATTTTCATTGCAAGAGAAAAAGGCAAGGAAATTTCTTAATCCGCAGACAAAGCGATATTACATCTGCAAACCAAAGCGCGTGATTGCGTTTAAGTGTTTTGACAACTTCAAATATGCAGTAAACAATTAAGGCAAGAAAACTTGCTTTTTTTGTTTTAAATTTTTGCCATAAAGATTTGCCTTTGTTTTTCTTTTTTGCTATCATATCACATATGATTAACTTTGAAGAAAAACCGATTTTTCTCGCTCCAATGGCGGGGATTACAGATGTTGGATTTCGGGCGGTATGCTCTGATTTTGGTGCAGACGGAACTGTCACCGAAATGCTTTCTGCACGTGCAATGATGCACAATCCAGAAAAGACGAAATATCTCACTTTGACCACATCAAGTGAGAAACACAAAATTGCACAAATTTTTGGTCATGAAATTTTTCCAATGGTGGAAGCGGTTCAAAATCCACTTCTTGAAAAGTTTGATTCTTTTGACATAAACATGGGGTGTCCTGCACCAAAAATTGTGAAAAATGGCGAAGGTTCGGCACTTATGGACAACATTCCGCTTGCCGAAAAAATCATTTCAGCTGTCAAGAATGCAACAAACAAACCCGTTTCTGTCAAATTCAGAAAAGGCAAATCAACAGAAAATTTTCTGGAATTTGCAAGAATGTGTGAAGAAGCAGGAGCGGATTTTGTGACATTTCACGCACGAACGGTCGCGCAAGGATACAGCGGGCATGCGGATTATGACGCCATTGCAAGTGTAAAATCAAAACTTCACATCCCGGTGATTGGGAATGGGGATGTTGTTGACAAAAAAAGTTTGGATGAGATGCTTTCGACAGGAGTGGATGCGGTGATGATTGGTCGTGGCTCATGCGGAGCACCTTGGATTTTCTCGGAACTTAAAAACATCAAGAAAGACTTCAAGAAAATTGATGTAATTAAGCGTCATATTGAGATTTTAAGGTCGAATTTTGACGAAAAGTGGCTGACGCTTTATATGAGAAAACATTTGCTGTGGTATGCGAAAGATTTGCCGTTTACATCCCAAATTCGACAACAACTTGCCACTTGCGACAATTTGGACGGGGCAATATTGCTTTTGCAAGAAGTTTTTGATGAATTTTAATCTAAAAATGTTTTGAAATATTTTTGAAATGTTGTAAACTAAATGCAAGAGGTCGAAGAATGAAAAGAACAATCAGAGAACTTAAGAACATCAGAGGGAAGAAAGTGTTGCTTCGCTGTGATTTTAATGTGCCTCTTGACAATTGGGGAGATATCTTGGATGACACCCGCATTGTTGCGGAACTTCCGACAATCAGATATTTGCTTGAAAGGGGCGTAAAACTCATCGTCTGCTCACACTTGGGGCGACCAAGAGGATATGACAAGTTTTTGTCTATGTTTCCTGTTGCGGTCTATTTGATGAAGCATTTCCCAAATCAAGTCAAATTTTGCAGTAAGGTTGTTGGACCTGAGGTTGACCATGCAGTTTCAAAACTCAAAAATGGTGAAATTTTGGTGCTTGAAAATTTGAGATTTAATGAAGGAGAAGAAAAGAATTCTCCTGAATTTGTTGAGCAACTTGTCAAACATGCGGACATATATGTTGATGACGCATTTGGTGTAAGTCACCGCAAACATGCATCAAACTATGGTGTTGCACTCAAACTGCCAAGCGCAATTGGATTTTTGGTTGAGAAAGAACTTTCAGTTTTTGAAAAAGCATTTGAAAAACCTGCTCATCCTTTTGTTGCAATTTTTGGCGGAGCAAAGGTGGCAGACAAACTTAATTTGATTAACAACGTCATGGACAGGGCGGACACAATCATTATTGGTGGCGGAATGGCATACACATTCTTGCAGGCACAGGGATATAACATTGGAGATTCAATCATCTCTCTTGACCAAGTTGAAAATGCGAAGAAGATTTTGGAAACCGCAAAAAAGAAGAACATCAAAATTCTGTTGCCGGTTGACCATGTTGCATTAAACAAAGAAAGAGATAAGGTTGTCAAAACAACAACTCTTGAACATGGAATGATTGGACTTGACATTGGAAACAAAACAATCAAACTCTTCTCCGATGAAATTTTGCGTGCAAAACAAATCATTTGGAATGGACCTGTGGGAAAATATGAAGACCCGCGCTTCAAAAAAGGAACAAACAAAATCGCCAAAGCGGTGGCAAAGAGCAGTGCTTATTCCATCGTTGGTGGCGGTGACAGTGTCAGCGCAATCAAACAGTGTGGAGTTGCAAACAACATCAATCACCTTTCAACAGGTGGCGGAGCGAGTTTGAAACTTATGGAAGGAAAAATCCTGCCAGCAATTGAGGTTATTGACACATTATAAAAAAATCGGGAGGCGAAAAATGAAAAAAATCATTATCGGAAATTTTAAAATGAACACCAAGCCAAGCGAATTTAAGGCATATGCAATGTCGGTTGCAACAAAAACAAAGGGAAGCAAAAATGACATTGTTGTTTGCCCACCGCACACTCATCTTTATGTTGCAAGAGAATTTTTGAGTGAAAGCAAAATTGAATATGGTGCACAAAACATTTCGGAAGAAGAGAGCGGTGCACTTACTGGTGAAATTTCTGCCAGCATGATCAAAGACCTTGGAGCAACATATGTCATCATTGGTCACAGCGAAAGAAGGGGGAAATTCAAAGAAACCGACCGCACAATCAACAAAAAAATCAAAACAGCCCTTGCAAATGGGCTTAAAGTTGTACTTTGCGTTGGGGAAAGTTTGCAAACCCGCACAAACAAACAGGCATACACATTTGTGAAGAAACAACTTGAAGATGACCTTAAAGGCATTTATGAAAATGAACTTGACAGTGTTTGCATCGCCTATGAACCAATTTGGGCAATCGGAACTGGCAAAAATGCCACAACAACAGACATTAACAAAATGATTGAAACAATCAGGAAGGAAATTGAATATCTATACAGCGAAAAAGCCGGCAAAAATGTGTCAGTGCTTTATGGCGGAAGTGTGAACATCAACAACTACAAACGCATTTTGGGACTTGAAAAAGTCAATGGCGTTTTGATTGGTGGAGCGTGCCTTGATGTTGACAATTTTTCAGTCATCGCAAGAGAAAACTACTAAATTTTGGAGAAACAATGGGAAAAGTTGCACTTTACAGAAAATACAGACCAAAAACATTTGATGATGTTTTAGAACAAGAACACATCACAAAAACCCTTCAAAATCACATTGTGAATGGGCAGGTTGGTCACGCATATCTTTTCACAGGCTCGCGTGGGACGGGAAAAACCAGCATTGCAAAAATCTTTGCAAAATCGGTGAATTGTTTGAGCCCAATTCATGGTTCGGCATGTGGAGAGTGTGAAAATTGCAAACGACTTGAACAAGAAAACGACATAAACATCATTGAAATTGACGCGGCATCAAACAACAAAGTTGACGACATCAGACAAATCAGAGAAAAAGTCAAATTTGCTCCTGTTGGCGCAAAATACAAAGTTTACATCATCGACGAAGTGCATATGCTTTCAGACAGCGCTTTCAATGCTCTTCTCAAAACTTTGGAAGAGCCACCTTCATTTGTGATTTTCATTCTTGCAACGACAGAAGTTCACAAACTTCCACAGACAATTTTGTCACGTTGCGTAAGATTTGATTTCAGACTCATTTCTGTTGACGCTCTTGCAAAACATTTGGCAAAGATTTTTGACAAAGAAGGCATCATATATGATGAAGACAGCCTGAAAATCATTGCCAGTGCAGGCGAAGGAAGTGTGAGAGACACTCTTTCAATTGCGGACAGCATCGCTTCATTCTGCAACAAACAAATCACCAAAGAAAAAACTTTGCAGGTGTTGGGAACAACAGACCACGAACTTATTGTGAATTTCTTTGACAAGATTGGAGAAAAAGATGTTGGAGGAGTGTTGTCACTCATTGACCAAATTGAAAAAGAAGGGAAAAACTTGGCAGTATTCTCAAAAGATTTGTCAAAGCATGCACGAAATCTTTTGGTATGCAAATCATGTGAAAATGCAAGTGAAATTTTGAACCTTACTGACGAAACTTTCCAGATGTTCAAAGAGCAGTCCGAAAAGTTTGCTGAAAAAGACCTTATCAGATATATGCAGGTCTTTTCAAGTGCGGAAAGTGAACTTCGATACACACTTTCAGTAAGACTTCTTCTTGAAACAACTTGTTTGACGGCAATGTTGGGTTTTGATGTAAAAAAAAACTGAAAATTGAAAAAGATGCTTCAAAACTTCTTCCAAACAATGTTTGGGGAAAGGTTGTGCTGTATTTGAAAGAGCACAAAAAAGTTGCGCTCCATGTTGCATGTGGTGACATCACAAACGCAAAAATTGAAGATGGAAAACTTGTCATTTCCACATCTGACGACTTTCTGATTGACGTTTTGGAAAACGGAAGAAAGGAAATTGAAAGTGCAATCAGATGGCAGGGATTAAATCTTGAATTTGTGGTTATGAAATTTGAAAATGATGACCAAAAAATCGAAAAAGACATAAAAAAACTGAAAAGCATTTTTCAGGTTGAAGTGGAATAAAAGGAGAATAATATGGGATACGGATTTGGTGGTGGCTTTGGCGGAGGCAATATGCAAGCACTCATGCGCCAAGCACAAAAAATGCAGGAAGATATGAAACGCATTCGCGAAGAGATTGATGCGAGTGAATATTCATCCTCTGTTGGTGGCGGGATGGTTGAAGTGACACTTTATGGCAATCGCACGGTGAAAAGTGTCAAAATCAAGCCAGAAGTTGTTGATCCGGACGATGTTGAAATGCTTGAAGATTTGGTTGCATCAGCAGTTGGCGATGCACTCAAAAAGATTTCAGACGACGAGAAAGCAAAGTTGCCAAATTTGGGAATGTAAATTTGAGAAAGGGTTGATATGACAGAGTTTGATGAGCCAATTGAAAGATTGATTGAATATTTCAGAAGTTTGCCGGGTGTTGGGAAGAAAACTGCCCAGCGATACGCTTTCTATGTCATTGAAAACAATCGTGACAAGGCAGAAAATTTTGCAAAGGCAATTTTGGAAGTTAAGGACAAAGTCAAACTTTGCAAGGAGTGTGGAAACTATTGCACAAGCGAAATTTGTCCAATTTGCAGTCGCAGAAACAGAAAAATCATCTGTGTTGTTCAAGAACCAAAAGATGTCATATCTTTGGAAAAAGTCAAGACATATGATGGGGTGTATCATGTTCTTTTTGGATGTATAAATCCACTTGAAAACAAAGGCCCAAACGACATCCGAATTAAAGAACTTCTCTCACGCGTTCAAAAGGATAATGTAAGCGAAGTCATCATGGCGACAAACCCGGATGTTGAAGGCGAAGCAACCGCAATGTATATTGCCAAAGTGCTCAAACCTTTGGGGGTGAAAGTGACGCGACTTGCACAAGGAATTTCAATCGGAAGCGACATTGAGTTTGCAGATGAAGTGACTCTTGAAAAAGCACTTCGTTCCAGACAGGAAATTTAAAAAAAGACCAATTTGGTCTTCTTTTTTTTGTTTTAAACACCTTGAAATTTGATGTTGTTTGAATATTCCGTCTTTATGACATTTGCCATTGTTTCTGGACTTTCTTTGCATCCACAACTTAACCATCTTTCACAAATTGAGCGAAGTCCTGCACCGAAAAAGCACATGTGATATTCAATTTCTTGCTCGGAATAGAAAAACGAATTTTGGCTTGAAATAAGTTTGAATTTGTTTCTGAAATGTGAAAACATACTGTGCTCAACAAACGATAAGGAGTGATTTGATTTGAGATAGGCGCGATAAAAATCTGCATTTTCCTTGACGAATTCAAACATCTTAACAAAAGTTGAGTGGTCGATGATTGGATTGGTGAAAATTTTTGTGATTTGTGCGGAAATTTTGTCTTCATATTTCATCATAAGGTCGTTGATGTCATAATAGTGGTCATAAAAAGAACTGCGATTTATGTTTGCTTCAAGGCAGATGTCTTTCACAAAGATATTGTCATATCTTTTTCTTTTCAGAAGTCTGATAAGCGCTTTTTCAATTTTTTCTTCAGTTGACTGAAAGCGGACATTGTTTGAAATGTTCATAAAATCTCCTTCAAATTGATTTTAAAACAAAAGATTGTTGAATAATCCGACAAATTTAATTTTTTTGTTGGGGAACTTTCATAAATATTATAGTAAAATTCTTTTGACAACACAAGAAAAACAACACGTGTTGGGAAAATAAAAGGAGAAAAAATATGGGAAACGGAACAACATTTGACTACAAAACGCTTAAAGTGAAAAGAGAAGTTGAAACAATGGTGTGTGATGCCTATGAAAATCTTGGCTGGGAGTTGACAAGCACAGGTTCGGCTGAAGGAAATCCATTTGAAGTGATTTTGTCGTTCAAGAGAAACAGAAAAATTGAAAACAAAATGGAACTTTTGAAACTTCAACAGAAAATTGACATTTCATTAAAAGAAATTGAAATATTCCAAAGAAAGAGAAAAAGTGCGGGTTTGGTTGCTGGATTGACCACAGGTATCGCCGGTGCGTTGACATTTGGTGGTGGATTGAGTATGTGTCTTTGTCTTGAAGGAGCTGGATACATGGCCGGCGGAATTGTTTTGGGAATTGTTGGTGTTGGAATTGGACTTTTTGCTTGGTGGCTTTCGAAAAAAGTTAACAAAAGAAAGAGTGAGAACTTGACACCAGTCATTGAATCAGAACTTGACAATTTGGCAGACTTGTGCGAAAAAGCCGCAGAACTTGTTAAATAAACTTTGAAAAAGCAGTCTTTTTGGGGCTGTTTTTTTTGTTAATGGAAAATTTTGTTTGAAAAAACAAATCGGTTGTGATATACTTTCAAAAATGGAGAAGGAAATGAACATAAAGAAACAAATAACCGACCAACTCATTAAAACTTGTGAAAAACTTTCACTCCCAACAGAAAAAATTTCTGTGGTTTTTTCAAATCGCCCGGAACTTTGTGACTATCAGTGCAATTTTGCCATGCTTGTCGCAAAAAATTTGGGTAAAAAGCCGATTGATGTGGCGAATGAAATTGTTGAAAATCTTTCAGAGTGCAAAAATTTTGAATTTTCCGCTTGTATACCTGGTTTCATCAACATCAAAGTAAAAGAAAGAACCCTTTCGGATTATGCAAACACAATCTCAAAAGATGACCACGCTGGTGTTGAGCAGGTGGAAAAATCACGACTTATTTTCTTTGATTATGGCGGAGCAAACGTTGCAAAGGAATTGCATGTTGGACACCTTCGTTCCCCAATTGTTGGAGAAGCACTCAAAAGATTGCACGTTGCAATGGGTGACCGCGTGCTTGCTGACACTCACCTTGGGGACTATGGTCTTCAAATGGGACTCACAATCCTTCAACTCAAAATTGATGGTTTTTTGGATGAGTTTTTCAAGGAGAATGCTGACATAAATTCGTTGGAAATTGAAAATGTCACACTTGATGTTTTGAATGATGAATATCCAAAAGCAAGCAAACGTAAGGATGTTGACGAAGAGTTCAAAAAACAAGCGGATTTGTTTACGCTTTACATCCAACAAAAGAAAGAGCCATATTTTTCAATTTACAAAAAAATTCGCGCACTTTCTGTCGTTGAAATTGAAAAGAACTATCAGCTTCTCAACTCTGGATTTGATTTCTATTATGGTGAAAGCGATGCAAATGCGTTTATTGACCAAACAATTGACATATTTGTGAAGAAGAATTTGGTGCGTGAAAGTGAAGGTGCGCTTGTTGTTGATGTTGCAAGAGAAGGGGAACATATTCCACTTCCAAGAAAGAGCGAAGATGAACCACAAAGATACAAAAATCCAATGCCACCTGCAATCATCAAAAAATATAACGGTGGCGACCTTTATGCCACAACAGACATTGCCACAATTTTGATGAGAAATCGTGACTATACCCCAGACGAAATCATCTATGTGACAGACAATCGTCAGTCAACTCACTTCGAACAAGTTTTTAGATGTTGCAAACTTGCGGGAATTTCTCCGGAAAATCAAAAACTTTCTCATGTTGCATTTGGAACAATGAATGGAAGTGATGGGAAACCATTCAAGACACGCTCGGGCGGAGTTGTTCGTTTGAAGGAAGTTGTTGGACTTTTGATTGACAAAGCGGAAGAAAAACTTGCATCAAATGGAATTGTTGGCGACAAGGAACTTGCTCGAAGAATTGGTGTTGGTGCAATGAAATTTGGTGACCTTTCAAACACCGTTGCAAAAGATTATGTTTTTGATATTGACAAATTTATGTCATTTGAAGGAAAAACAGGACCATACATTCAATATACAATTGCAAGAATAAACTCAATTCTTAACAAGTCCAACTTTGAAGGTGGAGAGATTGAGATTGCAAGTGATGAAGAAAGAAACATCATTCTTTCAGTTTTGAAACTTAATTCTTCATATTCAGTTTCATATGAGAGTTATTCGCTCAACACACTTTGTCTTGCAACTTATGATCTTGCGAGTGCATTCTCAACATTCTATAACAATCACAAAATTTTGACAGAAAGTGATGCAAAAAGAAGAAACAGCATGCTTGCTCTTTGCAAACTTGTCAAGAGATGTTTGGAAAAAGCACTTTGGACACTGGGAATTGACAGTGTTGAAAAGATGTAACAATTTGCAACATATTTTGTGTCAGTAAAACAGCAAGAGAAAAATATTTCAAAAAAAATCAAAAAAGGTATTTACAAACGCAAAAAATTGTGTTATGATATGGACATCAATGAAGACTTGGAGGTAAACTATGAATCTTAACTTTGGAATTGATAAAGACGCAATAATTGTGGCTCCTGAAAATGTTAAAGCAGGGACCAAAACTTTTAATACTGCAAAAAATCTTGAAAACGCAGGTCTTGAAAAATAAATAAAAAACAAAAAATACCGCTTTTTGCGGTATTTTTTTTAAAATTATTTTGCAAATATGTTTTTTTGTGATAGAATATGTGTATAAAGATTGTTTTGGAGCGTCAAATGAAAAAATATCAATTCTTATATCCTGCAATATTCATGAAAGATGACCTTGGCTCATGTCAGGTGATTTTTCCCGACCTTAACATATACACAGATGGAAAGAATGTGTCCGAAGCGTATTTGTATGCAAAAGATTTGTTGAGAGTATATTTTTTATATGCACTTAAATATGAGATTGAATACAACAAACCCTCAAAAATTGAAAATCTTATGCCGAAGTGTAAAGAGAACGAAACTGTGATGTATATTGATGCAGTTGTTGAAGCAGAATAAGTCATGACAAAAGTTGTGACTTTTTTTATTTTCCTTCATCAAAACACTTGACTTAAAGTGATTTGTGTGTTATATTATAACCGACACTTCGAAAACGGGTGTTAGTTTTTTTGTTAGGAGAGAAAAAATGGCAGCACCAAAACGCAAAATGATAACTCTTGAATGTACAGAATGCAAAGAAAGAAACTATTCAACAGAGAAAAACACTTCTGCAAACGCAGAAAGAATAGAAATCAGCAAGTATTGTCCAAGATGCAACAAACGCACAAAGCACAAAGAGACAAAATAACATTTATTTGGAGGATTTATGTCTAAAAAGCAGAAGGCTCTTGAAGGACAAATTGAAAATGAAGTTTCTGAAAAACAGGACGACATTTCTCAAGGCGTAGCAGTCAAGAATGACGAGAAAAAATCAAAAGACAAAACCGCTGACAAAAAGCAAGACAAGAAAAAAGACAAAAAGAAGAAAGAAAAGAAAGAAGGTCTTGTAAAGAAAACAAGAGGAGCAGTTTCAGAACTCAAAAAAGTGACATGGCCAACTTTTGGTGAAGTTGTAAAGAAAACTGGAATTGTAATTGCTTTCGTGCTTTTGTTCGGTGTTTTCTTGTATGGCGTAAACTATCTTTTGGGCGGACTTGTAAATTTGCTCATTAAAGGCACTTGGTTGTAAGATTTTTTGCAAGAGTAAAATTTTAAGGAGAGTTTCAAATGGAATATATTTATTCAAAAGAGCCTAAATGGTATGTGCTTCACACATTTTCTGGATATGAAAATGTTGCAAAAGAAAACTTGGAAGTTGTTGTAAACAAATTCAACCTTCAAGACAGAATTTTCGACATTGTCATTCCTGAAGAAGAAGTGATTGAAGAAAAGAATGGCAAAAAGAAACTTGTGACAAGAAAAAGCATGCCTTGTTACATCTTGATCAAGATGATCTATGGTGATGACCTTTGGCACAACATCACGAACACTCGTGGAATCACAGGATTCACTGGACCAAACGGAAGACCTTTGGAATTGACTGAAGAAGAAGTGATGAAACTTCGTCTTGAAAAAATCAAGGTTGAAACAGATTTGGAAGTTGGCGACAAGGTTGAAATCATTGAAGGACCACTTGACAAAATGGTTGGAACAATTGTTTCTGTCAATGCAGATGCTGGACTTGTTACAGTGACAGTTGAGATGTTTGGAAGAGAAAACAACGTTGAACTTTCTTTTGAACAAATTCACAAAATCAACTAAAAAATCGTAATTTTTTGCGAAAAAATGACAAATTTTGATATTTTTTTGAAGATTTTTGATTTTCAATAAAAAATATTGTCCCAAGTATGACATAAAAAGGCTTGAAATTTTGTGGGAGGGTTATGCCAAACCCAAAATAACCACATACAGGAGGAAAGAAATGGCAAAAAAAATTAAAGCAATCGTAAAATTGCAACTCGAAGCCGGTAAAGCGACTCCGGGACCACCAGTTGGTTCTTCACTCGGACCACACGGAATCAACATTGCGGGATTTGTAAAGGAATTTAATGACAAAACCGCACAACAAGCAGGGTTTATCATTCCTGTTGTGATCACAATCTATGAAGATAGATCGTTCACATTCGAATTGAAAACACCACCTGCAGCAGTTCTTATCAAAAAGGCAATTGGTCTTGATAAGGGTTCTGCAAAACCAAACAGTTCAAAAGTCGGAAAAATCACAAAAGACCAGATCAGAAAGATCGCTGAACAAAAAATGGCTGACCTTAATGCTGGTTCAGTTGAGGCTGCAATGTCTATGATCGCAGGTTCTGCAAGAAGCATGGGCGTGGAAGTTGTTGACTAATAAGAGGTGAATTATGAACAAGAGTAAAAGATATGTAAAGAGCCTTGATTTGTTTGACAAATCCACATCATATGATGTTGAAAAGGCAATCGAAAATGTTATCGCAACATCAACTGCAAAGTTTGATGAAACAATTGAATTGCACATCAGACTTGGCGTTGACGGAAGAAACGCTGACCAACAGGTTCGTGGCGTTGTTGTTCTTCCAAACGGAACAGGAAAATCTGTAAGAGTTTTGGTTATCGCTCGCGGTGACAAAGCAGATGAAGCAACAAAAGCAGGCGCTGACTTTGTTGGAGCAGAAGATATTGTTGCAAAAATCAATGGCGGATGGCTTGATTTTGACGTCTGCATCACAACACCAGATATGATGGGAGTTGTTGGAAGAATTGCAAGAATTCTTGGACCAAAAGGTTTGATGCCAAACCCAAAAAGCGGAACAGTTACAAATGACGTAACAAAAGCAATTTCCGATGTTAAAGCCGGAAAAGTTGAATACAGACTTGACAAAACAAACAATGTTCACGTAATCATTGGAAAGAAGAGTTTCGGAAAAGAAAAACTTGTTGAAAACTTCAATACATTGATGGATGCTATTGTAAAGGCAAAGCCTGCAGCAGCAAAAGGTCAATATATCAAGTCAGTTACACTTGCTTCCTCAATGGGACCTGGTGTAAAAGTGGCTTACAACATTTAAGTTTAATGAGGCAGGTTAAAACGACCTGCTTTCTGTCATTCTTAATGTTACATACCCTGTGGTGCAATTTTTCGACAATAAAAGTGTTTTTATTGCAGTATAACAATGAAAGCGCACCACAAAATATTTATGAATTTTAACAGCAATATCGTTTGACTTGCTGTTTGAATTTAAGATAGAATATTCTGTACATTATATAGACTATTTAATTAGGAGATTTTACTTTATGAAAGAACAAAGAAGAAATCGTTCAGTAATTTTCAGAGGGGCAGTGATTGCGTTGGCTCTTGCACTTATGGTGCTTTGCCTTCCATTTAATGGGCTTGTTGCTCTTGCACAATTGTCAGAATATACTGATTATTCATATATGACAATCGGCAGAACAAGTGATGAATTCACGACAACTGTTGTTAAGGGTGGAAAATACTTCATTCCAAACGCATATATTGGTGGATATAAAACATCAGGCTCAAACTTTATTGTTGGAAAAGCAACTGATGGCACTTTGGCAAGTGGTGTAACACTCAAATCTTCAACTGTGACAGTAAGCTACAACACAATGGAGTTGGATGAACATACTGGTGCTGTTGAAGGATCAACTGACATCACAGACAAGGTTGTTGTGACTGCATCCGAAGGAAACTATGGATATTTCAATGCAGACAGAGTTGGAACATACACAATCAGATATTCATATGAATATGAAAGTGGTTCAAACGTGTATGAAAACTCATATGAACTCAAAGTTGAAAGCGAAATCACAAACGCTTCAATCAACTTCAATTCATCTGACAGAAACTTCGTTCCAAGCACAATTGACCTTTCACTTGCAAAAACAGGCGACACATACAAAGATATGCGTCTTCCAAAGCCAGAAATCAAAGATGATAACGGCGAAACAGTTGATGCAACATTCGTAACAAACAGAAGCGATGTTCAAGACACTGGAAAATATGTTTTGGTCAGCGTTAAAGGTGGAATTGGATCAAAAGACGTAACAGTTTCAAGTGACGCAAATGGACTTTATGTTGCAGGATCAGTTTTTGGAGATGAAAACTTTGGTGCTGGAAAATATGTTGTGAAATATGACTATTATGAAAACGGTCAATTCATCACATCCACAACAAAAACAACACAAGTTGAGAAAACATACTATGAAAATGGATATGAACTCAAACTTGACCTTGCTTCAAACTGGTCAAAATCAGCAAAAACAGGTGTTGAAACATCACTCCCAACAGCAATTGGCGTGACAACAGGCGACACAAAACCTGCAAACTCATCAGTTGATGTTTACTACACAGTTTCTGTTTACTACAAAAAGACAGCAAGCGGAGAGGGATACAAACTTCTCACAAGCGACCAAATTGCAAAATATAACGAAGAAGCAGGCGAAACAATCATCAATGCTGACGGAACATTGGTTAACCCAGCAAAATTCACAGCATTGGAAGACGGCTGGTATTCATTCGTTTATGACATCTATGATTATTATTATGTTGAAGGAAGTGACACTGCTGACCTTCACCACAAACGTAGTTCAATTGGAAACTATGCTTGGGAAGACATCAAAGATGAAACAAACCCAACTCCAATCGTATATGATGCATCTGAAAAAGATACAGACGGAAAATTGACATACAGAAATGTCAAAACAGACCTTAAATCTCGTGCAACAGCAAATGGAGTCATCATTTACGCAATCGGAATTGATGACAACATCTCAAAGAACCACGACGAAGGAATTGAACTTACAAGACAAATCAAAACAGATGAATCTGTAACAAAATTCACAATCGATAACAAATATGCTGACTATAACTTGATCTTTAACTACAGAAAAGATTCATCAGAAGCATATTCAAACTTGATTGAAAATAACTATCTTTTGAAGAAAAAACTTGCAAAAGAAAACAAGACAATCTCAACTGATGCAGAAATGCTCACTTGGTTGATTGCAAACGGATACAGAATTGTTGTTGACAATGCAAACGCAGAACACATCGCAAGCTTGTTTGCTTCAGATGTTGATTCAAGTGCAATCACAACAGAACAATCATCAAGAATTGCAGAACTTAACACTGCATACAAAAACGAAGAAAATTCTGACGCAAAAGCAGAAAAATTGACAGCAAGAAATGAATATATCAAAGGTGTGTTTGAAAATGCACTTGCAAAAGGATTTGCATACATTGACACAAACGAAACCTTTGGTGCAACATCAAGCAACAATGGAATGGGTGTTGGAACATATTACATTCACTACATTGCAAAAGATGCTGCTGGAAACACAGACAGCTGGTCACAATCAATGTATATTCAAAGCAGTGTTGTTGACACAGAAATTCCAGAAATCAAAATCACAACAAACTTGGCAGATGCATATCTTCCATCTGACACAATCACTTTTGATGCTCCAACTGTAAGCGACAATCTTGACAGCAAAATGCAAGCAAAAGTTTTGTATAGATTTTTGGATAAAGACGGAAAAGTAATCTCTGTTTCAAAGGATGAAAAAGTTGTTTCAAACAACGACCTTGCAGAACTTTGGGCGGATTTGACAACTGTTGACGCAAGAGATGAAAGCGGAACACTTTTGACAACAAAATACGCTTCATATCAAGCAAAAATCACAGAAACTTACACAACAGACGGATATGTTGATATCACATCTGACAATGCAAGTTCATACTCAATCAAATTGAGCGAAGGAACAGACAAAGCAGTCAAAGTTCAAATTGTAACTTATGTTTATGACGATGCTGGAAATCCAAGCATTTACGCAAACACAATCAACATTTTGAACGTAACTGACAATGTTGCTCCAAAATTCAAGTCATTGAACAATGGCGAAGGCTTTGAAACAAAATTTGAACAAGGTGCTGAAATTGAAATTCCATCATTAAAAGTTCTTGATGACGCTGTTGAATTTATGGACTATGAAATCAAAGTTCTTTACACAAACAGTGACGAAACAAAGACAGAAGAAATTTCAACATATGGTTCACATTCAAACTATCGCGCTGAAACAAACGGCAACGGATATTTCACAGTAAGTGGCGCAAAATTCATTGCTCCATACGCTGGATCATATCGCGTAAGCATTGCTGTTAAAGATTTCAAAAACAACACAATCGTAACATTTGTTAACTATGAAGTTGAAGCAAGAACAGTTGTTCAACCACCAGTTGTAAACTCTTCTCTTGAAAGCAAGACAATCGAACTTGGCGAAACAATCAATCTTCCTGCTCCATCAATCAGCTATGACATTCCAAACAGCATTTCATATGAAGAATTCCTTGAAAACGGCTCAACAGCAACTGAAAAGTTTGTTGTAAGAGGTGTTGATAAGAACGGAAATGCAACACGTTATTCAATCGTAAAACCTGAAGGAAAGGACTCAACAAAAGGTTCATTCACTCCAAAATCAACAGGTGTATACACACTTTACTATGAAGTTGACCTTGAAGTTTACAACCACAACATGTTCACATATCATGAAGTTGACCTTGCAAACGATGATGAAGGCGGATATTCAATCACTGGAAACGACAGTGTAAGAATCAACAAAGTTGGAGATATATTTGAACTTAAAGTTGACAACTCAATTTATGATGTTGTTGACGAAAATGGAGATGTGAAAGTTTACAATCACGGAGAACACAGTGTTTCAGTAAGTTATACTCCAATCAGCACTGACATTCTTAATGGATTGTTTGACAATATCAAAGTTTACAACCTTGAAAGCGAAAAATATTCAATCACTGTAAGCGACTCAACTGCACCAGTGATCAATGGTGGAAACAGATATGACTACGCAACAATTCTTGACACAGACACAACAGAAATCACAATCTATGCTCTCCAAGCAAGTGATTTGAGTGGACTTGATGAATCAAACTGCAAGATTACAGTTTCTGCAAAACTTGCTGACAGCACACCAGGTGACACGATCTATTCTGGCAAGGAAGCATTCAAAAACCACACATTCAAACTCCATAACAACAACGGCAAAGTGCTTGATGGTGTTTACACAATCACATACAGAGCAGTTGACAAGAAAGGAAATGGAACAAGTGGTGAAGATTATGTTTACACAATTTCAGTTGGTGACGTTGATGAACCTACATTGACATTTGACGAAGGATTTGTTGAAGAAAGCTATGAAATTGGAACACAACTCAAACTTGACAAGACAAAGATTCATTGGGATGACAAGGGAAGAGATTTCCCAGAAGACACAACCCCAACAATCAAACTTGTAAACACATCAACAAACAAAGAAATTGAATTTGAAGTTGTTGGTGACTACTATGAATTTGAAGAATTCACACAAGTTGGAACATACAAACTTACAATTGAAGTTACAGACGCTGTTGGACACAAATCAACACACGAAGGATTCTCAATTGAAGTTACTGAAAAATCAACAGACGCTGTAATGACCTACAAAGTCATCGGAACAATCTTGATTGTAATTTCAGTTCTCATTCTTGTTGGAGTTATTGTATACTTCATCGTTTCAAAAGTTAAACTTGACAAAGAACTCAAGAAATAATAAGTAAAAAAAACATATCAGAAATGATATGTTTTTTTTGTTGAGAAATTTTGTTTTAAACAACAATTTGATTTATTTGTTTTTTAATGTTTGCAGATTGTTTCATGCTTGTCAAACAAAACTTATTAACTTTCAAAAACTCCCCGAAAAATGCCGAAAAACGCGGTTTTTTCGGGGAGAAGAACTGATTGTTTTAAAGTTGCTTACAAAACATGTTAAACGACAAAAAAATCTCTTTTTTCAGACATTTTTGCCATGAAATAAAGAGATTTTTTTTGATTAAAAATTGTTTACATTTTCAGTTGTTTGAATTTCAAAACTATTTAACTGAAATACGCTTACGAAGTTTGATTACAAGGAATACAACTGCAACTAATACAATTGATGAGATGACAATTGCAATGATTGAAGCTGGGTTCATTGGTTCTTTCTTCAAAATCTTATAACTGAACAACAGGTTTCCGCTTGGTGAAACAATTTGAACATAATATGTTCCAACTTCCGAACTTGACAATGTTTCACTTGCTTCGCCGGATGAATTTTCGTTGATTGAACGACTGATGATTGTTCGTGTGCCTGCGTCTGTGTATTTCACAACTTTAAGGAAACATTCACCCATTTCTTGATAGATGTTTGCACTGTTGAATGTGATTGTGACATCTCCAGTTGTTGATTTTCCTTCTGGAATTGAAATTTTGATTGGAGCAGAGCCAACTTGAATTGTAACTTTGTAAGTCCAACTTGTTGCAAGATTTGAAGACTTTAATGTTGTGTCGTTTGAATTGATTGTGATCAGATATGTTCCTGCGCCCGTCTTTTCGTCAAGATATGAGAGTGGAAGTTCGGCAAGATATGTCTTTTGATTTACTTTGATTGTTGAAACGTCAAGGATGTTTATCAAACTTTGTGTGACATCTTTTCCGTCTTTCACAACTTTTTCAACATAATAACTTGAATATTTGTTGTAAACATATGCGTAACGATATTCATTTGCGTTCAGGATTGTGAATTGATATGATTCTTGTCTGATGTTTCCAACATCTGGTTTGTTGCTCTTTGCTTCTGTGAAGCAAATTTCATAATATCCCGATTCGGTGAATGAATATGATATCTTTGACGATGTGTCGCTTGTGAGTTCGCTGATTTGCGCTTCTGACAAACTGTTGCCATTTTTCTTTACAGTCAATTTTGGATAACCATTGCTTGCATAGAAATCAGAGCGTGTTGTTTTGTCAATGTTCAGGGTTACACTTCCGTTGTAAACGGCCTGTTTGATTGGAAGTGATGTTACTTCCTGTCCGGTTTCAACATCTGTGTAGGTGACAGTGAATGGAACATCTTTCAAGAAAATCAAATTGAAGAGTTCTGTCTGTCCTGCATTTCCACGATTGAATTTTTGAACATTTCCGGCACTGTCATACAACTTGATTGTGTATTTCCCGGAGTGTGACAGATAGATGTAACTGTAAGTTTTTGAATTGTCCTTTCTTGTGTAAACTGTTGGACTGATTTCCACTCCATCTTTTACGATTTCAATTTTGATTTCGTTTTGTGGAATTCCATAATATTTTGTCCACTGCAATTCAATTCTGTTAATTGAAGATTCTTCTCCCACAATCACACTTGTTGATGAAAGGTTGATAAGGTTTTCTGTTTTATCAATAATTCCGGTGGCTTGATTGTAGGTGTAGAATTCATCCACAAAATTGTCAGACGATGGAATGTAGGTGATTACAATTTTTGTGTTGAAGTCTTTGCTTGCATTTGAAATTTGCCAAATGTCAGAGTAAACATCATTGCTGTATTGAGATTGAATTTTTTCATCAATTTTTTCTGCGTTGATGCCTTGCTCGGTGTTTGTGTGAATTTTGATGCTCTCGCTGTCTGAATAGTCAAGATTTATGATATAGTGATTTGCATATTGAAGTCCATTCAAATCTGTGTAAACTGAACCGCTTTTTGAGATGATTTCGCTCACTCCGTTTATTGTTTTTTCCACCCAGAAAGTTGAAATTACGGAAGAGAGATTGAATGTGAAGATTTGTGAACTTGGAACATTTTGGAAAACGAATGATGTGTTTCCTGCTTCGTTTTTCAGATATGCTTCATCATACCAAATTTTGAGATACCATGTTTCCTTGTCTTTGGACAAACTGCGAAGTCTTGTTCCGGAAGAGATTTCCTGCCAGTCTTGTTTGTCTTGACTGATTGAATATTTCACAGGAATGAAGGTTTCTGCTTCGGAGAACAGGATTGTGACTTCGGAGTAATATCCATTGTCATTTGTTTTGTCAAAGAAGTTTTTCGTGATGTTTGTTTTGTTTACGTCAAGGAATTTGAATTCGCCCTCTTTATTGTTTTCGTCCGTCTCTTCTTCAGATGGATAGTTTGCAGTTGGAAGTTGATTATAGAGTGTGAAGTAGATGCTCTTGACAAGATTTGTTACATCTTCTTTGTCATAGATTTCAATCACAAAACTGTCATTATATGGTTGAGTTTGTGTTGTGTTAAACGTTGAAACGCCATTTTCGGTTGAAATTTTTGCTTTTGTAAGATTGTCACTTTTTTCGCCGTTTTCATAGTCATATGCTTTGATTGTGTATTTGTTTGGATTGTATGTATATTTAAAGCCGTCTTTTGTGATGTAGAAAAGTTTGCCGGATGCTTCATAATATGCATACAAATCGTTGTTTGACGAAATTTCTTGGGTGATTATGCTTTCCTTATACAAATGAATTTCTTTGTATGAACTGCCATAGTTGTCTGTGTATTCATAGACAATTCGAGTGTTTGCAGAAAGGTTTTGATTTGGGTTAATTTCAAATGTGATTGTGCCTGTGTTTGTGTCATTTGTTACGACAATTTTATCGTTTCCTTGCCAAAGAGATGCGTATCCAAGGTTGTTTGTTTGCTTGTAATATTCGTTGCCGTCAGCGGTGATTTTCAGGCTTGTAACGAAGGTTGAAGCATAGTTTTTGTCTTGCAAAGCACTGTTTGATGGCATTGCAAAGCGGATATACTCACGATTTTGTGTGTTTGTCAAACTTGCTGACAACTCGGTGTTTCTGATGTTGATGAAGAACTGTTCAAATTCACCTTTTTCGCTGTTATAGATTGAAAGTGAACTTTTGTATCTTGAACTTGTCAAGCCATCAATCAAATCGGGGATTGCAATTTCAGTTCCTGCCTTGTTGTTGGCATATGGGATGACATATCCTTTCTTCCAAGGTGACATCATCAAATATTTTGTGCTCTTGACATTTCCAACGATGGATTCAAGTTTAATTTGAGCCCAAGCATCGCCAAAGTAGTTAATGTCATTCAATCCGAAGCCTGTTTTGGAATAGATATTGTGAGTTGCGCCATCAAATGCGTTTGTTTCTTCCCAATTGTCGGCAGTATAGGAATATGTAGTGCCTTCTGCGTCAGTGTAAGAAATCAAATTGCAAGATTCGTAGTTAACAACATAAATTGTGTAAATTGTCATATTTCCGGCAAGGTCGGTTTCAATGATTTCATAATATGTATTATTTTTGAATCCTTCAAAACCTTTGTCGTTGATTTCAACAAAATTGGATGCGAGGAAACTTGTTGGGCTTGTTTCTTGTGGCTCGCCCGCTTTATATTTTGTGCATTCATTGTTTGCATTAAGGAATGCGCGGGTGTAAATTTTGTATATGTCAGACCCAATCGACTTTTTCAAGGTGTCAATATAATTTGATGTGACGTTATAGGAATAATATGGGAAATCGGTTGTTGCGCTCACATTATAACTTGTTCTTTCAGGGTCGTTTGTTGAAGCAAGTTGGGCGGTGTAGTAAGTTCTCAATGATTTCTCTGTCAAGGAAGTAATTATTCCACCAGAGATTGCTTTTTCAACGAGAGAATTGATGTTGTTTGCTGGAGCGGAAAGGTCAACGTAAATGCGTTTTGTTACCTTAGTATAGAATTGGTCTTGGTGATTTTTGTATTGCATTGTAATGTCAACATATCCATCGTTTGAGTATATTCCCAATTTCTCAAGATTGATTTTTGCAACATATTTTCCGTTTGAAGAAGAAATTGCTTCGTCCAGAATGTCGTCTGAAAGTCTAAATTCTTTTCCATTTGATGTTTTAAAGACAGTTGCGCCTTGGTCGATTTCAGCCATATATGTGCTTCCTTCGTCCCACAAAAGATTGATTTTTGGTTGATTTGTATAATATGTTTGTGGTGTTTCATCAAAGTTAAGAGTTGAGCCATTTGTGTCTTGTGCAACAAAATCAGGTTTGGATGCTTGAATTTCAAAGCAGAAGATGATTGATTGGTCAAATGATCCTTCCAAACCAAACATTCCTTGAGAAACTTTCACATAATACAATCCTTGTTCGCTCAAATATTCAAGTTTTTCTCCATTGTTTTTGTAGAATGTAAGGAAACCATTGTTTGAAGATGTTGGCGTGGCGCTTGAACTTTTTGCAATCAAATTTTGGTTTTTTATTATGTCTTCAAGGGCAAGTTTGCTGTCTGCTCCAACGCGATAAATTTCCGAGTAAAGATAATATTCTCCAATCAATTCTGTTTCTGTGTAGTTGTTCATCTTCTCGTGTGCAGTCACATCGAAGTGATAATTTTCATCTGCTTCCAACACTTTTTGCACATATTTTGTGTATTTCACTTGTGGAACATATACATAAACTGGGAGCATGTTTGTTGTAAGAATTGACTTGACAGTTCCGTTGTTATAAAGTGATGCACCGTTTGAATTTGCTTCTGGGCTGTTTGGGAAGGTTACAACAAGGTCTGCTTTGTTGTCATACATTGAAATGAAAATGTCGCCACCAACCAAACTTTCTGTGTGAGTGTTTCCTGTTTCATCTGTAATGCGGTCAGCGTTTGTGATGACATCGTTTCTGTCGACATACAAAACAAGAGTTCTTTGATAATAGTCTTTTTCATTAAACGAGAATGTGTCATTTTTCAAATATGTTCTTGTGATTTCATATTTTCCAGCGGTTGTGAAGCCTTGCGAATTAACCTTGATTGTGTCTTGCATTGCCGCTTTTTGAGCGTCGGTTTCTTTTTCGTAGGTGTAGACAATCGTTGTTGTTGAAGTGTCTGAAAGTTCCATATATGAATAATAATAATCAGAATAAACAGCTTCAGAAATTACGTTTCCTTGGTCATCTTTTTCTTCATCTTTAATTTTGATCTTTTCAGTTTTTGTTACATATGGATAATACTTGATTGTGACTTCTTTAACTTGAATTTTCTTTTCGCCGTCATCAATTGTCGGGATGAATGACAATGTGAATGATTGTGACAAGTTTGTTGGTGCAAAGTAAGTTGTTTTATGCTTTTCGGTTAAGCCTTCGATTGTTTCAATAGATGTGATGTTTGATGTGAACGGAACATATTTGTCGTTTTCATCAGCAACATTTTCATCTTCATAAAGAATTTCAAATTTTGAGTCATCAAAACTTACGATGATTGTCTGTCTTGCGCTGTAATAGTTTTTGAAGTGAAGGACAGATGTCTTGTCAGATTCATAGTTTTCAACAAATTTTGTGTTTGAAAGGTCACGAATAAGAATTCTGTATGTTCTTTCATCTTCAATTGAGATTTCTTGGCTGAACACATTTTCTTGCTTGATATATGAGTTTTCCATATAGTAAGACACTGTATCAATTGGGATTGTGATGTAATAGTTGCTGTATTTTGTTATTTTCGAGTCAGCGCCTGTCACATTTTCGTTACACGAAATGAATTGCAAATATGTGTTATACAGCGACTTGATTGAATTGTATATGTCTTCGCTTTCTTTTCCATTATGATCTTTATAGAATTCATAATTCAATGATGTCAAACTTGAAGTGAATGATGGTGTTGACCAATTTGCAATGTAAATTGCTTTGTTTTTTGCCCAATGGAGCGTTGATGCTGTGGAAACATACATCGAACTGCTTGTGAGTGTATATCCTCCATTGACAGTGTCGTGCAATGCAAACACTGGGGTGGTTGTGTCAATCAAAAATGTTTGGACACTGTGATTTCCTGCTTCGTCATAGATGTCAAAGACATAAAGTCCGCTGTCAGAAAGGACATATTCTGCTGAAATCTTTCCAAGAGAGATGTTTGGGTTTCCATAATATTTTTGCCAACTGTTGTCTTCTGTGTCCATGTCAAGAACGTAGTTCACCGGCAAGAAGGTGTTGCCTGCTCTGTTCAACATTGTTGAGATGACATTTGATGAATTTTTCCCATAATATTGTGCCTGAACAAGTGGGAAATATCTGTAATATGCTTCAGTTGTTGCTCCGCTTGCTTTGTTTGTCCACGAAACAGCGAAATTTTGGTTTGTTGTGAATGTTTCGAGAGTTCGTCCAACTTTGAAATTGGTTGAATTTGTGATTTCTGTGACATTGACGCCGGTGATTCCTTCAATCTGTGTTTTGTCAATTGTGAAAAACTGTTCTCTGAAGCCGGTCGAAGTGGTCAAAGAAGTTCCAGTTGTGCTTATTTCGTTTGAGAAATAAAGTCTGATTGTGTAATGTGCGCTGGCTGTCAAGGTTTCTGAATTAAGGTCGGAAAGTGAAATCAATTTTCCGCTTTCGCCACCAAATCCGTCAAGATAATTTCCGCTGAAATCCTTTGCATAAATCACAACAGTCACATCCTTGTTGTGTGGTTGTTTTGTTGTGTCATTTGTTTCAATCACAACATCTTCGTTGACAAATGTGTTGCTGTGAACGGTTTGATTTGATTCTGCTGATTTAACTGCAATGCTTGGCAGTTCCTTGGTGATTTCAAAGAAGAAAACTTGGAAGAAAACAAGGTCTGAACGGTTCAAAGACTCATTCACAAAGAAGTTGTCGAAGGTGTATGGGACGATGTAGATATATGTTCCTGTGCTGTTTTCGGCTCTTCCGGTGAAGTTTGTTCTGTAAAGCGTCTTGCCATTGAGAGAAAGATTTGTTTCTTCATATGCGCTTGAAATTTTCGTTGTTGAGAAGATGTAGCTTCCGGTTGTTTGCTTTGGATTTGCGTTTACAACAAAATTTACTGGAGTTTGGTTTGTTTTGACAGGTGTGATTTTGTTGTTTGTGATGTAGTTTACAATATTTCCAATCAAAAATGTTGAACTGCCAATATTGCTTTTTTCGTTCGAGTTTTGGGCGTAGTTTTTATTTGAATTCAAAAATCCGCTTGTAATATCTGCCCCATCAATGAATTTTTCATTTTCGTTGTCAAAAAGTTTGAGTTCTGTGCTTTGACGCATGTTGTTTTCGTCAAGTTCTTTGTCCATGTCGGTGTAATATGCTTGATATCCATACATAAACGTTTTGAGTTTTTTCGTGATTGATGCAACACCGTCCAGGTTATATTTTGTCAGAGTTGAATTGATTTCGATGAGTTTGATTGGAGAAAATTCAATTGTATAATCTCCGACATCCAAGAAATAAATTCTGCACTTGCCGTCTTTGACAGAATATTCAACAAGTTTCTTTTCTGATTGAACAATATCGTTTGTGTCAGTGTCATATTTGAACTCGCAATATTGCGACACATCCGAGAGGTCTTTTGAAACTCTGACATCAAAACGGGAAATGTCATATTCTATGTAAGGTGTTTGATATGCACTTCCTTTTCCTGAATAGTTGCTGAAAAGATAACTTGAAAAGGTTGGGTTTTGTGCGCTCTTGATTGGAACGACATGGTCAAAGTTTGCATAATTTGTGTTTGGGGCATTGTTTGTAATGTAGTTTTCTCGGGAGATGACATAAAAACTATACTGAAATTTTACGTTCATGTCAGAGAATGAAGTTGTATCTTCTGCCATGTCTGTTCGTCCGCCTGTGCAGGTGTAAAGCGTCAAACTTAACGAAATTGTGTAAAGTCCTTCAACGACATTGCCTGAATCATCAAGAATTGAGATGTTGTTGCCTTCTGTTTTGTTTTTGCTGAAATTTATTTCAAGACTTTCAGGTTGAGCCAAACTGTAATTTGGGAAAGATTGACCGTTTGTTGTGACATAATCTCCCATATTGATATTTTGATTTTCATTGTTGATTGAAAAACTTAATACATTGATTTTATAAAAATGAAAAACTGATTGGTCGTTTGGGTCTGGGTAGTAGCAAAGGTTGTAAATTCCATCGGAATCGTTTCCGTTGCCTTGAAGAAGAGAAAATTTAAGCAAGGATGAAGTGTTGCTCTCTTGATAATACAAAAACGTGTCATATGAGATGAGTCCGTTTCTGTTCTCGGACAAAGTGTTTGATTCTTCGCCTTCAGTCAAAAGATAGTCTTCAGCCAAAAAGTAAGGCGGAATGTCTTTGTTGTCAATTTTTTCCGACTGGGTGTTTTCCGCTGATGCGACTTGATGGTTTTGGTTTATCAAAATTCCACCTGACGCAAACAGACATATCGCAAAGAATATGTAAATAAAATTTTTGAAAATGTTTTTATTTTTCATGTTTCCTCTCCAACTTAATTACATTTTAACACAAAGAAAAATAATTTCAAAATAAATTAAGAATATTATTATTATAAATAAATATATATTATTTAATACAAAATCATAATAAATGTTTTTCACGCAAAAAAATGCTTGTAAAAACCTTAAATATAAAAGTGTCAAATTCCCTTTGTGCCGACAAAATGGTGCGTGTGGAAAAATAAAATTATTTTAAAAAAATAAAAAAAGTGTAAATAAAAAATATTTTTAAAATATAAAAATAAATAAAAAAACGCAATTTTTTTCAATTTTTATTTATTTTTTTGATATTTTTTAACAAAATAAATTTATGAAACAATTTTTTAAGAATTTATTTTTATTTTTAAGTGCATTTGTTCCGATGTATTTTTTGGTCTTTGTAAAACTTATTGTTGAGATAATAAATCAAAATCTCACCTTCAACATTCTTAACACTTTGAATTTGATTACACTTCTGCTTCTTATTGGATTTGGGATTTTTGGACTTGTGTGGAATGTCAACTTTTCTTCTGACAAGGAGATTTGTGTGCAAATTATTTCTGCCAAAAACATAACTGACCAGCATTTTTTTGGATATTTCTCACTCTTTGTCTTCTTTGCAATACCGCTTGACCTTTCCCGCGTCAGTGCATATTGCGTCTATGTCTTTGTTCTTGTCATGATTGGAATTGTTTACATCAACAATTCGCTCTATTACATCAATCCGCTTCTCAATCTTCTCGGGTTTAATTTTTATGATGTTCAATATTTGCAAGAAGGAAACTCTTCTCCACAAAACGTCAAATTGTTTTATCGTGGAAATTTGAAACTGGGCGAAATGTGCAAAATCAAGATTAAAAATCAACACTTTTGCTTTGTTGACAAAAACGCAAAAATTGGAATAAAAAAGCATTAAAAATTGAAAAAATGTGTATTTTTCCCGTAAAAATCGCATTTTTTCTGTAAATTTAATAAAAAACAAGAAAAATAAAAATCGCAAATTCATCTTTTTCCAAGACAAAAAAACAGAGAAATGGGTATTGACAAATTCTTTTGTTGGTGTATAATATTTTCATAAACAAACAAGTTTAAGGAGGAGTTTATGGAAAAGATTAGTGATTATGCACTTGCGTTGTTGGAAGATATGGAAACTGAAAAATTTTATTTTGAAAATTCTAAATTCTATGAAGACGCTGGCGCTGAAATTAAGGGAACAGTTGATGCGTTTGGAAAGAGAACCGATTTATACATTTTTCATCCACGTGAAAATGATGGATTAAACATCCTTATTCGTGAATACTTTCATGGAAAAGTTGTTATTGGTCGTGTAAGCGAAATGACGGTTGATGACCATGGTGGTGAAATTGGCGGTGACACAGGATATGTTTTGATTGACAGAGAATCTGGCTATGTGATTGCAAAAACCGACCTTTTGGATATGTATGAAGTTTACCACAGAGATACAAAAGAAGAACGCATGTCATTGCTTTCAAAATATATTGGAACTTATGTTGCAAGAGAACCAAAAGTTCTTCCGCTTATTCCAGAAGAAATTAAGAGTAACAAAGACTATTATAAAATTTTGTATAATGAAATCACTTTGGAAAATGAAAGAAAGGTAAAGCATCTGAACGAAAAAGAACAAATTTACAAAGTTGATGATGAAGACAAAAGAATCATAAACTAATCGCAAGAGAGGGGCAAGATAAAAATCTTGTCCTTTTTTGTTTGATATTATATCTTATATATATGCTTATTATATATATAATTTACATAATATGCTTGCCAAGTTGTATTCGCCCGAACAATAAAAAGCCTTTAATCCAAAACAGACTCCAAAAGCATTTGTCTTGAAAAGATTGTTCAAAAGTTATCTGATGGGATGGAGCACATCACATTGATTTATGCAGAGATTGGCGAAAATGATGTTTCATATGGAAGAAAAGAAAATAAAAAAACAGGGATTAACCACCCTGTTCAATGCTAGTTCAACTAGCAGGTGTATAAGAATTAAATCTTATACCGAAATATCAAGTTTTCACTTGTCATGAGTATTTTACTTTTCTATTTTAGAAAAATCAATAGTTTTAAAGAAAAAGTTTTTGAAAAAGGGTGAAAAATTTTTCTAAAACGAGTAAAAATTTTGTTTGTTTTTAAAAATTTTCAAACTTTTTTAAAAAAAATTTAAAAATTTTTTGGCCAATTTTCGACAATTTTTGCGAACACACGGCAGGACGGGGTGGGGTAAAAAAAGTTTTTAAAAAAAATTTAAAAAAAAGTGAAAAATTTTTGAAAAAAGTGTTGACAAAGATTTTTCTTTTGTGTTAGAATACGCATGTTGACACCGCAAGAGAGGTCAAACGAAAAAGTTTGATTGTCAACAAAAGTTCTTTGACAACTACATATTTTGAAGATTAAAGTCAAATATTATTACGAGTTTAAACTTTTTAATTTATAAGTTTTTAATGTAATACGATATTTGCATACTTTATTTGAAGTCGAGTAAAAGAGATTGTTGTATACCTATATAAATAGGAAAGCAACAAGCGAAAATGCTAAGAAAATCCAATCTAAATAGATTAAGCTACAAAGAGCATATAGGGGATGCCTTGGCACTAGGCGCCGAAGAAGGACGTGATAAGCTGCGATAA